>JAFQMU010000279.1 GCA_017421085.1 Desulfovibrionaceae bacterium
AAACCGATAGAGTCTATCGTAAACTTTGACTTCGAGAGTGGCCGAGACAGCTGCCTTCTCGATCCCCGTGGGCATGGCGCGGGACGCCCGGAAAAGCGCTTTTTCCCGACACTTCCCAATAGAGGGAAAGGATTCCGATTGGGATGTTTTCCGGTTGGCCATTTTAATATGCGCCATGCCTCCCTCCCAGCTGAAAAGGCCCCCGTATTCGGAGACCTTTTAACATTTCCAGTGGGCGAAATATTTTTTGCTTGTATAAGTTGCGGGAACCACGTTAAGCAAATCCTCCAGATGTAAATTTTCAATCAGCTATAACAATATTCATGCCTGGTTCCTACTCTTATCCAGGCGTTTACTTTATTTGAAATAACTTGAGTCTCAGTTTAAATACAGAGAGGAAATGGAGTTTATAAGGGGAGCAGGAATGACCGGAACTTTTTCTCAACCCCTAAGCGGAGTACGCCGATGTCTGAGCAAAAAGTGCGCTGCAACTGGGGCAGCGCTTACCCTGAAGAGCTGATATATCATGATACGGAATGGGGCACCCCCTGCTTTGACGACCGGGTGCAGTTTGAATTTCTGGTGCTGGAGTCAGCCCAGGCCGGTTTATCATGGCGCACGGTGCTGCTGAAACGGCAGGGGTATCGGGAGCTGTTTGCCGGGTTTGACCCGGTACAGGTGGCGGAATTCGGCCCCAAGGAAATGGAAAAACTGCTGCTCGATCCCAGAATAATCCGCAACCGGAAAAAAATTGAGGCGGCCATCGGCAATGCCCGCTGTTTTTTGGAGGTGCAGGCCCGATATGGGAGCTTTTGCAATTATCTCTGGGATTTTGTGGACGGCAGGCCGCTGCTCAATCACTGGAAAGATGTAGCTGAAATTCCCGCCCAGACAGCCCTGTCCGATAAAATCGCCAAAGATATGAAGCAAAAAGGTTTCCGTTTTCTGGGCAGCATTGTCATCTATTCTCATCTGCAGGCAACCGGCCTGGTTAACGACCATACAACGGACTGCTTCCGCCATGCCGAATGCCAAAAAATCTTTCTCAACCGCGCTGGCGTAAAATAAAATCAGAACAACGCTGCCGATGTAAGTTGCCTGCTCGTAGCGGGGGCCGGGGTTTGAACATACACTTCCCGCTTTAAACGCAGCGCTTCTCACTAAAATGCCAAGCCGCTCCGGCATCTTAACCGATACAGGAGCGGTTTAACTGTAAAATTGCAGGTTATGGCAAGCGGCAGCCGGATTTGCAGGCGCAGCCCGCGCAACGGGCAAAATCTCAAAGCGAAATTGTTCTAAAAACGCTTGTCTTCCACCCGTCTGGCCTTGCCCATAAACCGGGGCAGCACGCCTGGATCAACAATTTCCACCTGCGGGCTGACCATCACCCGCTGCTGCATTGTGCGCAAAATGGCCCTGGCCAGCGCGGCATCGTTTCCGCTGTCGGCCATGTTGCTGCGCTCTACCTTCAGCAACATACTGTCGCGCCCGTCATCGTCGCGCCAGAGCTGAATATTGTATTCGCCCGCCGCCTCAGGAAAGGCTTTGAGCACATCGGAAATCTGGCCGGGGTAAATGTTCACCCCCCGGAAGATAATCATATCGTCGGAGCGGCCCATGATTTTATCGTGGCGGGGCATTTGCAGCCCGCAGGAGCACACCCCCGGAATCAACCGGGAAAGGTCGCCCGTGCGGTAGCGCAGAAGCGGGGAGGCTTCCTTGGTAAGGGTGGTAACCACCATTTCTCCCACCTCGCCTTCGGGAACCGGCTCCAGAGTTTCCGGGTCGAGCACCTCAATGATAAACAGGTCGGCCCAGTAGTGCAGCCCGGTATGGTGAGGACAGTCAAGCGCCGAGCCGGGTCCGAACATTTCAGTCATGCCTGCGATATCAAAACTGTCTTCCAGCCCCAGCTTGCGTTCAAAGTTGCGGCGCATTTTTTCATCATGCGGTTCCGCACCGAAAATTATTTTCTTCAGACTGATTTTGTCAAAAAGATTATTCCGCTCCACCTCTTCCGAAAGCAGGAGGGCCATGGAGGCCGTGCTGCCCAGGCAGGTGCTGCCAGCATCTACCAGAAATTGCAGGTGCATTTCAATGTTGCCGGGCCCGATGGGAATGCTCATGCAGCCGAGTTTCTCGCAGCCGAGCTGAAAGCCGATGCCGGCAGTCCACAAGCCATAGCCTACCGCTATCTGCACCCTGTCTTCAGGGGTGAGCCCGGCCAGCTCAAAGCAGCGGGCCATTTGCAGCGAAAAAGTATTGACGTCATTCTGGGTATAAGACATTACCTTGCGTTTTCCGGTGGTTCCCGATGAAGCGTGCAGGCGCACCACATCTTTTAACGGCACGGAAAGCAGCGGGTAGGGGTAGCCGTCGCGCAAATCGCTGGTAGTGGTTACCGGCAGGCGGCGCAGATCATCAAGGCTGACGATATCCTGAGCGGAGCTTACTCCGGCTTCATTGAGACGCTTGCGATAGAAATCGCTTCCCTTAAGAACGTGATTGACAGTCCAACGCAGACCGGAGAGCTGGTTTGCAAAGAGTTCATCCTGACTGGCATTTGGAATTAAACGGTAATTGGGCATAAACACGTCCTGAGTTTCGACTTTGATTTTCTTAATTGTGTCTGAACGGCTTCCATGCTAACATGCGCATTAATGCATTGTCCGGCCGAATATCGGCTCGCTTCAGCGGTTCTTATAGACTGTTTTCACTGGTTTTAAAAGCAAAACTTGGAGGTTCAGCGTGCGGATTTTACTGATAGGCAGCGGAGGGCGCGAACATGCCCTGGCCTGGAAAATTTCTCAAAGCCCCCTGGTGAACAAACTTTTCATCGCTCCCGGCAACGGCGGCACAGCTCTGTGCGGCGAGAACGTTCCGATTAAGGATAATGATCTCACCGGTCTGGTAAAATTCGCCATTGAACAGAAAATCGATCTGGCCGTACCCGGGCCGGAGCTGCCCTTGGTTCTGGGCATTTGCGACATGATGGAAAAGGCGGGCATTCCCTGTTTCGGCCCTTCCAAATACGCCGCCCAGCTTGAGGGAAGCAAGATTTTCGCCAAGGAAGTAATGCGCGATGCCGGTGTCCCCACCGCCGATTTTGAAATTTTTGACAACGCTGCCGGGGCGAAAGACTATATCCGGGCCAAAGGCCTCCCGCTGGTAATCAAGGCCGACGGCCTGGCCGCAGGCAAAGGCGTGGTGGTGGCCCGTACGGAAGAAGAGGCCTTTCAGGCGGTGGAGCAGATGCTCAACCAGAAACTGTTTGGAGAAGCCGGAAATAGAATTGTCATTGAAGAGACGCTGGTCGGCGAAGAAGCTTCCTTCCTTGCCTTCTGCGCCGGCGAAGAGGTGCTGCCCCTGCCCTCGGCCCAGGATCACAAACCTGTTTTCGACAACGACAGCGGCCCCAACACAGGCGGCATGGGCGCTTACAGTCCGGCTCCGGTGCTTCCCGACTCTGAAATTCCCGGGGTCATAGATATGGTGATGCGCCCGGTGCTCAGAGTAATGGCCGAAAGAGGACACCCGTTCAAGGGCATTCTTTACGCCGGGCTGATGATGACAGAAAACGGCCCGAAAGTGCTGGAATTCAACACCCGCTTCGGCGATCCGGAGTGCCAGCCGCTGCTGATGCGACTTGACGCCGACCTCGTGCCCATCATGCTTTCCTGCGCCAAAGGATCGCTCAGAGGCCTTGAACTTCCGCTTTCCCCCCTGACCGCCCTGTGCGTGGTGGCCGCCGCCAAAGGCTATCCCGGCGATTATCCCAAAGGTATGGAAATCGGCGGCATTGAAGAGGCCGAAGCCCTGGCTGAACCCGGAAGAATAAAGGTATTTCAGGCCGGAACCAAAGCCGAGGGCGGCAAAAGCGTTTCATCCGGGGGAAGAATTCTGGGCATTACCGCTCTGGCCGAGGGGCTTGAAGAGGCAAAGGCTCTTGCCTACAAGGCCGTTTCGCAGATTCGCATGGAAAATATGCACTGCCGCAGCGACATTGGCGACAAAGGCATCAGACGGCTCAGGGGAAACTAGCATAACACCCGCCTGCTGCTCAGCGATATTTTAAATGAGCAGGCCTGAGCAGCAGGTTTAACCGGACAAACTCAGCAGAAGGAACAGACATGTCAACTCCGCTGGCAGCAATATTCATGGGCAGCGCTTCCGACGAAGAGGCGGTAGCCCCGGCCGCCCAAATTCTTCAGGATTTGGGCATTCCCTTTAAGATTACCATAACCTCAGCCCACCGCACGGCTGCCCGCACCGAAAAGCTGGTGGATGAGCTTGAGCGCCAGGGTTGCCGGGTGTTCATCTGCGCAGCGGGGATGGCCGCGCATCTGGCCGGGGCAGTGGCGGCCCGCACTATCCGCCCGGTTATCGGCATTCCCCTTACCGCTTCGCCCCTGGGGGGCATGGACGCCCTGCTTTCCACCGTGCAGATGCCGCCCGGTTATCCGGTGGCAACAGTTGCGCTGGATAAGGCCGGAGCTCGCAATGCCGCCTGGCTGGCTGCGCAGATTCTGGCTCTGGAAGACCCGGCTCTGGCTCAGCGCCTTCAGGAGGCCCGGCTTATGAATGCGGCGGCTGTTGAGCAGGCGAGTGAAGAGCTTGAAAGAAAATTTGCCTGAAACTAAAAAAAACACTTGACCTCAAGTTTAAGTATGTTATTAATCCCCTTGCTGTTGGCGCGAAGCTTTCAGCGTAATGCTCCTCGGTAGCTCAATCGGCAGAGTGGGTGGCTGTTAACCACTAGGTTCGCGGTTCAAATCCGTGCCGAGGAGCCAGAAGTAAATAAAGCAGGGTTTATCAGTTCGTCTGATAAACCCTGCTTTTTTACAAACGGCGGAACAGTCGGAGCTCTTATTTGATGGGGGCTTAGGGAAACCGCCCTAAAGTCCGCCTGGATTTGGAAATCTCTTTATTGTCGTCTGTTTTATGCCTGCTTGCTCTGTATGCCTCCTGCATTGAGATGTCATCTTACGCTGACAACACAAAAAATGTGCAGTTTTTTAATTTAATGCTTGCCAAGGGGAAATCCTTTTGATAAGTAGCTCGCTTGTGGAGAGGTGTCCGAGCTGGCCGAAGGAGCACGATTGGAAATCGTGTGTACCCGGAAGGGTACCAAGAGTTCAAATCTCTTCCTCTCCGCCACCTGGATTATAAACCCGCTGTTCACAGCGGGTTTTTTATTAGGCATGTGAGCCGCTCATCATGCGGATATTCAGCCAAAGCGGTATCTTGTACTCAAGTCGCTTCTCTCCCGAAGCTGTATCTGCCACTCAAGGCGCACCATACATACGCAGCCTGCATGTCTTTCAGGCAGTCTTCAAAAAGGCAGACGTATTGCCGGCGTATTATTGATATAATCATTAATTGCAACGGAACCCATGAATATGCTTCAATAACCGGCATGTAGCATGGAGCAGAACTTTCAGGAAACTTGCTGAGCATAACCGGCACTGCTGACAAACAATTTTCAGCTTATACGCCTGAGATGCGCCGCATTGCATCGAGATAGTCGCCGCGCCATTTCAGATAGAAACGTTGCGCCCGAAAATCTTTATCAAACAGCTCATCTTCAAGCAGTGCGCTCACCTCTCCCTCATGGGAAAGCAGGTTCTGGCATCCCCAGAATATCATTTTTTCCTCTCTGGTCATTTTCCCCACAACCCGCCTGAGCGTCTCCCGGCTGCGCGGCTGGCAGTACCAGAAATACATCATATCAAGGGCGTCGACAGTCAGTTTCCGCTCCAGGCGCATGAACGCTTCAGAGTTGCCGCCCCCGGCCGCCTCGCAAAAACCGGCTTTATTATCCGTTGCCAACGTCGGATCAGCAGCCAGAACCGCCTGCATATCCTTGTGGGGGAACAACAGCTCCAGCTCGGTAAAGGCATCAAACATCCGTTTTAATTTGCAGGCATAATCAAACTCCCGACGCTGCAAATTGGCCCCCCGATCGGCCAGCCCTTCAATAACCCCTGCCACGCTGTCTGAGGCGAGTTTTGAAATAATGGAAGCGCTTTGAATCATAATTGATTCGGCGGTCGCGTGCCCAACTCCCATTCCCGACACCATTATTTTATAAAACGCTGCGTTAAATAATAAAGCTGTAGGAATAGCCAGCGCCGAGCGAAACAGATTGCCGATGGCCGCCTGCCGGGGAAGCCCCCGATAAAAGTTATGGCTGCTGATATACAGGCCGTTAACCAGAGAAATTACCGTGTATACCAAAATGGGATGACTGTCGGCGTTTACCCGCAGCAAATCCTGAAGCAGCAGCACCCGCACCCCCAGCTCGAGCAGCAGCACGGAAAACCCGGTGTAGAACAAAGAATCGGCAATTCTGGACCAGTCTACGAAGTCATTCCAGTGCAGTCCGCCTGGTCTCTGCAGGCCGCCTCCCCCCAGCACCGCCTGTAGGATGTTGCGCAGGCAGGTAATGCCCAGCCAGATTGCGCCTCCCAGAAAAGCCAGCACCCACCAGCTCTGGGTATACATGAAGGTGAGGGTGGCCACCAGGAGCCCCACCGTAATTTTGAGCAGATCTTTCAGGTTCGTGTTAAGGTAAAAAAAACTATCCCTTACTCTGGAAATATTCCCGCCCTGTCCATGTGCAGAAAGTTTCGGCAGATGCCTTCCGTCACCGCCGGTTGAGCCCAGGGTGACTACATTTCCCCTTTCGGAAAAGCAGGTAGCCCGGCTTTTTACCGCCCAGCGCTCCCGCTTTGTCCAGCCCAGACGCCACAGAAAAGGCAACAGGGGCAAGGGCTCTTTCATACTCTTATGACGATAATCCTGTCTGGGCAGATAGTCTATGCGCCTGTAAACAAGACTGCGCACCGGCAGCAGCAGATGCAGCCCCTTTCGCCGGTTTATGGCGCGGCGGGCGCGACGGGGCAAAGTTTCAATAAAGGCCAGCCCCATCCCGAAAAAACGTTTTGAACGCCCGGTAGAATCGCTGCCCAGACGGCTGCCCAGGGGACGGACAGCGTAGAAGCCCTGGAAGTGAGTGATATTGCGTAAAATCCGCTCAAATTTATCCAGTCTGTTCAGGCTCTCAGGCTCGCCCCTCATTTTCCGGATTATTCTGCGCAGCATCCGCTTCAGAAGCAGGGTTTTCCCCTCATTAAGGGCTGTCTGCAACATGCTGATTTTCCGGGTCTGCGGGCTTCTCCCCAGCACATAATCTTTATAGTTGAACAGCTCGATATGGCTGACCAGCCCCTCGCAGTCATATAAAATCTCCACCGCATCCTCCAGGGCCAGACAGGTCAAGGAAAGCACAATATCCGAGCCTGAATGCAGCTCATTCAGCCGCCGCACCAGCTGGGGGGCATCATACTGTAAAAGCGGCGGAAGCGAAGAATCGTCTGCGGGATTATCCGGGTCAGGCAGCCCCGGATTGGCCTCAGGGGAAAGGAAGGCGTATTGAATGCCTTCAGAATCAGGCTGAACAGTTTCAAAGGGAAGCCCGTTTTCCGGGGCCCGGCTCTCCGCCCCCTGAAGCATAGGCTTTTCTTCCAGCAACGGCTCAATCTTTCTGAGGATAAACTCGGCCAGATGCAGGCGTGAAGCCTGCCCCCTGCCCACAAAGGATTCAAACTCCGCCCTGTTCAGTTTTGGGAGCGCAACCCCATAACGGCGGTTCAGGCTGCTGAGATGAACCCGGTTGAAATTTTCAAGCAGGTCAAAAACTATTTTCTCTCTGAACAGAGAGGCCTCGCGCCCCTCCTGCATCAGCAGCTGCACCTGCGTTTTTTTCAGAAAATCAATAAACTCGCCTGAAGAAGGAAAGCCACGCGGCACCCAGACTATCCGGGCACGTTTTTCATAGAAGCGGCAATTGAACTCTATGCCGATGCGCACATTCAGCCCCATTATCCGGGCTGCCTCCAAAAGCTCATATGCCGCCCCTGTCTCCACATGATTGTAATAAACCACGCTAAGAGCCCCAATGCCCTTTACCCAGGCATCCATAATCAGGTGAGTGGGACTTTTCCGACCTTTGGTGTTCAAGTCGTGAACATGGTTGTCGAAAGCGATCTGGCTGCCGTCTTCCGGCATTTCCAACAGATTATAGCGGGCAAGCAGACGCCGCACCACATGCGGCTTGCCCGCGGAAGCGGCGCGGAAATCATGGGCGAGCTTTTCCTGCAAACCGCGATTCCCCCGGGAGCGCACCAGCTCCTTCATTATTTGAATGAGAACCCGCCCGGTGTTGACCCTGAACGCGGTAACGGAGCTTGAAATTACCTCATCATACAGAATAGATAAAGCTTCCAGCCGCTGTTCGCGGCTGCCTTCTTCCAGAGATTCCAGCAGATTGACCACGGCATGGGCGATTCTTTCCTCCCGCGATACTGCCATACATCTGATGCCGTTAGGGTGCAGTTCCGGATTCATCAGTCCATCCCTGCGGAAAACAGTTTTTTCTCTTTTGGAATCTGCGTGCGCAGCCCTATCAGCGCTGATACGGTTGACCAGATCAACCAGGAAATCATCCTGGCGGTCAAAATAAAAAAAGGAAGAACATGAGCTGCGGGCAGAAACCGGGTTGCAAGCCTCTGCCCCGCCCGGGTCAGCCGAAGCGGGCTGCCCGTTTATCCACCCGCTCTGAACAGCTGAACTTCTATTCTGGCGCATTATTCTCCCGCAAGAACAACTGAGCTCAAATCAAAGCCTCGCCGCGGGCAATGATGTTAAACGCACCGCCAAGCCAGATATTGGAAGGCTGGAAGAGATTCGCCCCTTCGGTTTCACTGCCGTTTTTCTGCAAGGTATACGATACCCACAGGGCCTCGCCGCTGGGCTGCATAATCCAGTAAAAATTCGTGTATGAGGCAAAGGGCGGAGAGAAAACTCCGCTGGGTCTGGCATCGCGCGGCATGCCTGTTCCGGGTTTACCGCCCATCCTTCCCAGAAACAGGGCCAGGGCCAGGGCGCCGGAGCCGCAGCTGGTTTCAAGGCAGCAGGTATTGGTATCGCGCACCCATACCAGCGGCAGCATGGAAACCATGTCTTTTTTCAGGTCAAACCAGATGCACCCCACCGCAGGCTGATCTTCGAGCCCCAGTTCCCGGCGCCGGTTTGCTGCGGAAAGCATCAGATCATTATCCAGCTCAAGACCGGCCCCCTCTGAATCGGGGATACCGGGCAAAAGAATATGCGAGATGCCCGGCAGGCTGACCAGCGCCCCTTTGTCCAGCGAAAGCTGGTCCCCTTCGCTGCTTCTCAGGGGAGAAATCCGAAAATCGTTGCCGAGCGGAATTTCAATGGAAGCGTCAAGTCTCTCGCTGCCCATTACATAGGCATTGACCGGGGCCGACAGACCGCTGCTTTCAATTTTTCCACGCCAAGGCAGCGAGTCGCCCATCTGGGAAGCCAGCACCCCGGCATAGGCCCGCACTGCATTTGCACAAAATTCGCCGCCCATCATTTTTATGGAAGGCAGAGCATCTGCATTGGATTTTCGCTTTTTGCCCGGCCAGTCGATAAACCCCACCTGCTCGGCGCCCAAACTCATCTTATCCATCAGCCGTGCGGCCAGCGGGGCCCTGTCCGCAGCTTCAACCTGAGTCTGATCCAGCAGAATGGTGATATTTCCGCCCGGACTGACCTTAAAAAACTTGATCCATTTGGCAGCGTTCATTTTATGCTGATACCAAAACATCCCGCGTTGCACAACCGGTATGCAATATTTTTATCGCATCGGGCAAGCGCATCCAGGTTCAGGTCCTGGCTGTAAGGCGTTTATAACGCTTAAATATTCCGATAAAAAATATTGCTATGAACGCCAACCGCATATAAATTTTCCCCAGCCTGAGGCAGGGTCAACCCCTGAATATAAAAACAAAAAATTTAGATGCAGCCGCTGGTTTATTCCTTTCTTTTCATTGAAAAGGGATGCATAAAAGGTTAAATTAAAAGAGGCGTGCAATTTAAACCTGTTGCGTCTGAATCTGTAAAATCGCCGACGCTTAAACTTTGCAGATGAAAATTCTGCTGTTGTATATTTCACCCGCCGATACATCTCTGCGGAAAGAGGTAGCCTTATGAATTTTATTGTCAGACCAATGCTTATTATTCTGGCTCTGTTCCTTGTGACGGCCTCCCCCGCCCCAGCTCAGGCGCAGGCACCTGTGCGTCTGGACATTTTCGGTCCCGGGCAGAGAGTGCTGAACCTGGCCAGCGCTGACCCCCTGGGTCATACAGCCGGCATGGCCGCCGAGCTGGACAAGTTGATTTCCGATAACCTATCGTTTCTCCCCTTTATCAGGAGCATTCCCAAGGCAGGCATTATCGGTGGCACCAAGCTCAGCGGCTTCAAGGCTCCAGATGTGGACTTTAACCGCTTTCAGCTTGCCGGGGCGGACTTGCTCATTACCACCGGCTGGACAAACAGCAGCACCGTTGAATTGCGGGTATATGAACCGGTTACCGGGCAGCTTGTGTTCGGCAAGGCATATTCTGATGTAAACCAGCGCAATCTGAGCCGGGTGGCCGATCGCTTCTGTTCTGAATTTATGAAGGCCCTGACCGGTAAAGGAGAATTTTTTCTGTCTACCCTCGCTTTTGCCAAAGACAGCGGGCAGAACCGCAATATCTGGACTGTGCGCCCCACTGGCCGCGAGCTTTCCCAGATAACCAATATGAGCGGGCTAGGCATGAGCCCGGCCTGGTCGCCCGACGGCCGTTTTATTCTGTTCTCCCATATTGATGACCGTACCCATGCTCTGGGGGTCTGGGACAGACATACCCGGAAAACCCAGCGGGTCAAATTCCCCGGCAATACCCTGATCGGCCCGACCTTCTTCCCCAATAATGAAGTGGCGGTGGGGCTGGCCGAAAAGGGCTACCCGGACATTTACCGCCTCGACCACGCCTTCAAGCGCAAGGGGGTGCTTGAATCAAGCGGCGGAATTGACGTGTCGCCCTCCATCGACTCCACCGGTACCAAAATGGCCTTTACCTCTTCGCGTCTGGGCAACCCGCATGTATTCATGAAAGATTTGAATACAGGCAGCATCCAGCGTATCTCAGATGATGGAACCTATAATACTGAACCGTCCATCAGCCCGGACGGAACTCTGGTAGCGTTCTCAAGAATGATGGCTGGCGGACACCGCATCTTTGTGCACGATCTGCTTACCGGCGAAGAAACCCAGGTAAGTTTCGGCCCCGGCTCAGATGAGCAGCCGGCCTTCTGCCCCGATTCATACTTCCTGGCTTTTACTTCCACCCGTAACGGCTCAAAGCAGATATTCCTTACCACCCGACATGGCGGACCGGCCAAGCAGGTGCCTACCGGCCCCGGCAACGCCTCCTTCCCGGCATGGGGAATGGTCCCTGACAATTAAGTTGACGACAAGCCATCGAATGCTTTCCTTAAAACAGGCAATCGCTATAGCGGTTGCCTGTTTTTAACAGACAGACAAAATTTCAGTAAGCGCTGCATAGGCAGGCCTGCAGACTTTGCTATGAAGAGCGCCTTCCCAATATAATATAGCAGCAGATAACTTCGAAACCCCTGTTTCAGGTCCAGTTCACATTCAGACAACAATTTTAATACATAGCGCCAACCGAACTCCCCTCAGATAAGCTTGAGTTTCTCCCACATCCTTGATACGAAAACATATATTATAATTTTTATGTCCAGGG
>JAFQMU010000280.1 GCA_017421085.1 Desulfovibrionaceae bacterium
CAATTTCAGATTTTGAAAGTCGCGGTATATCACTTACGTTCTCCTTGCAAAATACGCCGCTATTTCCTCCATTCTTGCCTCCTGCTTCACCTCAAAGGGGCATCGCGCCTCGCAGTGCCCGCATTTTACGCATACATCGGCATGGAGCGAAAGCTTGCGGTAATGACCGACGGTCATTACATCTCCGGCCAGAACAAGGTCATAATATTTGTTTATCAATCCTATATTCAACCCGGCAGGGCACGGCTGACAGTGGTTGCAATATACGCAGACCCCGCGCATATCCTGCGGGGTAAAACGGCCCAGGATTGAATAATCTTTTTCTTCCGGCCCTGCTGAAAAAAATTGCAGAACAACATCAAGGTCGCCAATGTTGCGCACTCCGGGCATTACCGAAAATACCGCCGGACGGTCAAAAGCATATTGCAGGCACTGCGCATGGCTCAGGGCCTGTCGGAAGGGAGATGTAGCTGCATCGAGCAACTGCCCTCCCCCAAAGGCCTTCATCACTGCAATGCCCACCCCGTTTTTTTCGCAGAGGCGGTATAGCCCGGCCCGTTCGTCTGCCTCGCCCAAAGCGAGTTCATCATCGCTCCGGCGATAGTCGTAGGCAGGATTAATGCTGAACATCAGCAAGTCCATCACCCCCGTATCGAGCAGACGCCTGGAAACGCCGGGATGATGAGAAGAAAAACCCAGATGCCGGATAACCCCGGCGTCTTTCAGTTCTTTCAAATAATCCCAAAGCCCGTTGTTCATTACTTCATCGAAATCTTCATCACTGTCTATACAATGAATGAGACCGATATCCGTATAATCTGTTTTCAGCAGTTCAAGCTGCCAGGCGAACTGTTTCTTTATTTCATCAAGATTGCGCGTCCAGCCGTATTCGCCGGAATGATAGACTGCCCCGAAGTGCATCTGAGTAACTATTTGCTTCCGACAACCGGCAAAAACCTGAGCGAAGGCTTTAAAAGGTTCCTTTACGGATGGAGCCAGATCGAAATAATTTATCCCGTTTTCCAGGGCCTTTTCCAGAAGGGGAACTATTTCTGCGGCAGTTCCGGCCAGACTGCCTCCGCCCAGACCGATTACGCTTATTTCTTCATTGCCCCGCGGCAATTTTCGGTATTCCATATTTCTGCCCTACAGACTGCGCCCAAATTCCCGCAGTTCAGCCAGCTTCTCTTCCGATTTGTTCTGATCGCCAAAGGCTGTAAAAATGCCTTTGTCTTCAAGCCCCATATATTCAGTAAACGACTCTTTATACTCGTAAATGCAGCCTTCATAGACATCATCGCTGCCGGAGCTCAGAATAAGCGCGGTCTGCTTCACTCTGCCCAGCTTTTCCAGGGCATAGAAGCGGGAAACAGCGCATTGCAGCTGCCCGGTAAACCCGAAATAATAAACCGGGCTGGCCAGCGCCAGCATATCCGCCTGCTCAAGAGCCTCGTAGATTTTTTCCATATCGTCCTGCTGAACGCAACGCCCCCCGCCCCGAGTATGACAATATTCACAGCCGACGCAACCGGCAATTTCCTTGCGGCATACAGCAATAACCTTCACACTGTGCCCTTTTTCCTGCGCCCCTTCCACAAAGGCGTCCACCATGGCGCTTGTATTGCCGTTTACCCTTGGACTGCCGTTCAGAACTAAAATATGCATATTCAAACCCCTTTTTGCTATTTAAAGACTTGCGCTTTCACAATTGCCATAAATATGGAAACTTCTTCTTTATTTTCCGGTTTCCACAACCATGACGGCAACCATGCCGCAGATTTATCGAAAAAAGCTTTAAAACAGCTGTAATACAGACGCGACAAACCTCTTTGAGCCCGAATCTGCCGCCGGAAAAGATAATATTTATTGATAAGATATGCTGGTGAGGAAACAGGCAAAGACAACGCTCCTGAAGCTGAATGTCAACCCCCTGTCTATGTTCAGGTTAACATAAACAATGAAATAAGGGCAAGTCCCTTTGGGTTTAAAAAGTTTCTGCTCAGCCCTGAATTTACCCGTACTGAAAGCTTCGATTTGTATTTGAAAAAAAGACAGCAAAGGGGTAAGACAGATGAAGAATTATTGTTCACCACCACTTCAGCTGAGGTTGTTATGCCCGACATTTCCAAGTTGCCCATTGTCAATTCTCTGGTTGACGATGTAATCGCTTCCCTGCCTGCCGATATTGCAGCCGGGGCAGCGGATCATCTGCGTCCTCTGCTTACTGAAAAAATTTCCAAATCGCTGATGGAAGGAGAATTTTACCGCAAACTCAGCGAAGAAATGCTCAGCGGCATCCAGAATATTTTTAAGAAAATCAATCAGGTTAAGGAAACGCCCGCGCCCGGCATCAACAGAGATGAAACCGAGCTTTTATTTAATGAAGCCTCAAAGCAGCTTGATGAAATTCTCACTACTACCGAGCGGGCAGCAAGCCAGATTCTTGAGGCTATCGAACGGCAGCAGGACCTCTCGCCGGAGAACGCCCGCCTGATTGCACTGGCCGGAGAACGCAGGCTCGAGCAGAATGAAATTGAACGTCTGAAGGAAATCAACACCAATCTGGAAGACGATTTGATGAACATTCTCACCGAACTCTCCTTTCAGGACCTCACCGGGCAGCGTATCAAAAAGATTATCGCCACCCTCACCCAGATTGAAAGCATCGCCTTTGAACTTTTTGTCAGCGCCGGCCTTGCCATGAAAGCGCATGTGCAAAACCCCGACAAGGATATCAGAGATATCCACAGCGAAGCCAAGCAGAAAGCTTCCGAACTGAAGGGGCCAACCCTCGATTCCAACCAGCAGGATGTGGACTCCCTTCTGGCCGAACTGGGTTTGTAGCCATGCGCGCCTTGCCCCTGCGGGGAATTGTTTTTGATTTTGACGGCACGCTGGCCGTGCCTGCGCTCAGCTTTCAGGAAATGGGGCAGGCGGCTGTCAACGCAGTGGCCGCATTGATGCCGGACTATCCTCCCAAGGAAGAACCGGCGCTGGAATGGCTGCTCAAGGTCGCAAGCCATGCTTCCCGGCAGGGAGGGGAAGACTTTGCCGCCAAAGTCTGCCGCGCCGCCGATCTCGCCATGGGCGAAGTGGAAGTTGCCGCCGCAAAGCGGGGCGGGCTTTTCCCCGGCGTGCTGCCCATGCTGCAAAAACTGCGTGAACATGGGATAAAAACCGGCATAATCACCCGCAACTGCACCAGAGCGGTTGCAGCCGCCTTCGGGCCTGAGTTTAAACTCTTAAACTGCGTGCTGAGCCGGGACGACATCTCTCAGTGGAAACCCGACCCCGCGCATTTGCAGGCGGCTCTCATTCAAATGGAGCTTTCCCCGGAACATACCCTGATGATCGGCGATGACCCCATGGATATTCTGGTGGGGAAAAAATGCAAAACCCGCACTGCCGCTGTATTTTGCGGACATGTGCCCAAAGAAGTACTGCTGGCCTGCCAACCCGATTTCTGCGCTGAAGACTGCGCCGGGCTGATGCTTGTTCTGGAAGAGGCAGGGCTGCTTTTTGGATAAAGAATGTCAGAATTTGTGCATTTGCATTGTCATACGGAATACAGTCTGCTTGACGGCGCAATTAAAATCAAAGACCTCTGCGCCCGAGCCAAAGATTACGGCATGGAGTCGGTGGCGATTACTGACCACGGCAACCTGTTCGGCGCCATTGATTTTTACACCCAGGCCAGAAGTTTCGGCCTTAAGCCGATTATCGGCTGCGAAGTGTATGTGGCCCACGGCAGCCGCTTTGACCGCGAATCGGCGCACGCCCGCACCCGCTACCACCTGATACTGCTTGCCCAGAACAAAACCGGCTACCGGAACCTGCTCAAACTGGTCACAGCAGGCTTTACCGAAGGTTACTACTACAAACCCAGAGTGGACAAAGAAATTCTGGCTGCGCACAGCGAAGGGATTATTGCCCTCTCCGCCTGCCTTGCCGGCGAAATTCCCCGCATTCTGATGACTGACCAGAACATTCACCGTAATGCCGAAGACTTTGGCGACGGCAGCCCGGACCGCGGCGGTATGGACGCCGCCCTGGAAATGGCGGAAATTTATTCAAAAATCTTTCCTGGCCGCTTTTACCTTGAACTGCAGGAAAACGGACTGGAAGAACAACGCATTCTCAATGCCCGTCTGCTCGAACTGGCTGAAAAAACCGGCCTGCCCATAGTTGCCACCAACGACTGCCACTATCTCGACAAAGCGGACGTTGACGCCCACGACATTCTGCTTTGCATCCAGACCCAGAACACCATCAATGACGAACGGCGCATGCGTTTTGAAACCCGCGAGCTTTACTACAAAACGCCTGAAGAAATGGAAAGCGCCTTCGCCCATGTGCCGCAGGCTCTGGACAACTCTCTGCTCATCGCCGAGCAGTGCAATGTTGAACTCGACCTGAAGAGTTATCATTTCCCCACTTACGCTGTTGATTCAGGCAAAAGCCTCGATGAGGAACTCTGCGCCATCAGCCGGGCCGGTCTGGAAGAACGCATTGAAAACTCAGCCCACAGAGATGAAATAGACCGCGAAGCCTACCGCAAACGCCTTGAGCTGGAACTGGAAGTTATCTGTAAAATGGGTTTTTCCGGCTATTTTCTGATTGTGCAGGACTTCATCAACTGGGCCAAGAAGCAGAAAATTCCGGTGGGCCCTGGGCGCGGCTCGGCAGCTGGCTCGCTGGTTGCCTGGTCGCTCAGAATCACCGACCTCGACCCCATTCCCTATAATCTGCTGTTCGAGCGTTTCCTCAATCCCGAACGGGTGAGCATGCCCGATATAGATGTAGACTTCTGCGAACGCCGCCGTACAGAGGTCATTGACTATGTGGCCCGCAAATACGGGGCGGACTCTGTAGCTCAGATTACCACCTTCGGAAAGATGAAGGCCAAGGCTGTGGTGCGCGATGTGGCCCGGGCCCTGGGCATGAGCTATGCCGATGGCGACAAAATCGCCAAGCTCATCCCGGAAGAACTGAAAATGACCATCAGGAAGGCCATGGAGCAGGAACCGGAACTCTCCGCCCTGTATAATACCGATGACACCATCCGGCGTCTGCTCGACACCTCCATCCGCCTTGAAGGCCTGAACCGCCATGCTTCCACCCATGCCGCCGGGGTAGTGATATCCGACCGGCCCATGGTGGAATATCTGCCTCTTTACAAAGGCAAGGGCGATGAAATTGTCACCCAGTTTGACATGAAGATGGTGGAAAAAATCGGGCTGATCAAGTTCGACTTTCTCGGTCTGCGTACCATGACTCTGATTCAGGATACCCTCGACCTGATAACCGCTGGAGGCCGGGAGGCGCCCGACCTCTCCACCCTGCCCCTGAACGACCCCGCTGTGTATGAGCTTTATTCGCGCGGCGACACCTACGGCATTTTTCAGGTGGAAA
>JAFQMU010000281.1 GCA_017421085.1 Desulfovibrionaceae bacterium
AGCTTAAAAGCGGTCAATATGCGCTGGGTGGCTTCCTTGCTGCGCCCTGCCCGACCATTGCGGAAGTTGTCGCCATCGCCGGCCTTGACTTTATCGTCGTGGACACCGAACACGGTGGTGCAAACTTTGAAACAGTGATTGACATGAGCCGCGCCGCCGCATCCCGGGGCATTACAACCGTAGTACGTATCCCTGATTATGATCAGAAACTCATAGGCCGCTATCTGGACAACGGTATTGAGGGTATACAGGCCCCTATGGTTGAAAGTGCCGAGGAAGCCGCAAAAATCGTTGCTGCCTGTAAATTCGAGCCCATGGGATGCCGCGGTGCTTCCGGTGGCAGAGGTTCCAGCTGGAATCACGTCCCCAATTATCGTGCCGTAGCCAATCAGGAGACTCTGGTTGTCTGTATGTGTGAGACGAAAGCTGGCGTGGAAAATATCGAAGAGATCGTTAAGACCCCTAATCTGGATGTCGTGTTTGTTGGCCTGGGCGACCTTTCCCAGTCGTTGGGCTGCAAATCCGTTGACCCCCCCGTGCAGGAAGCCGTCGAACGCGTTCTCCGTGCCTGTGAAAACGCAGGGGTTATCCCCGGAATTGTCTGTGATGGTGCTGAAAAATCTCTGAACCGCATCAAGCAGGGCTTCAAATATGTCACGGTTTTGAATGATATGCGTCTTCTGTGCACCACCACCGAAGGAATCACCAAAGCAATCCGCGCCGAAGCAGTACAGTAAAAAAGTTTTTGAAAAACCTCCAACCTTATATTCGTCCAATGAATGGCTCCTGCGTTAAAAATTTAAAGGGGTGTTGATATGAACAAAAAGCTTATACATTACGCTATCGGCATTATTCTCATGCTGGTCGGTCACCTGTTCCCCGACGGCGCTGTTATCACTGCGTTGGGTTATCAGATTATGTTCATCTTCATCGGTGCGCTCTATCTTTGGTGTACTACCGATATGTTCTGGCCCAGTCTGCTTGCCCTTGTTATGCTAGGCACGACCAGCCATGGCACCGCAGCCAATGTTCTTGGCTCGGCCATGAGCAATACCACTGTCATGCAGATGTTTTTCATGATGCTGGTTGCCGGCATTGCCAAGGAATCCGGCCTCATCAGTTATCTGGCCAGAAAGATTATTCAAAGCAACTTTGCCAAGAAGTACCCTTGGGGCCTGACCTGCTCCATTATGATCGCTGCATTTCTGGGCGCCGGCCTGGTGTCCGGTATTCCCAGCCTGCTGATTTGCTGGGCCCTTATTTACCAGATCGCCGAGCAGGTTGGTTATAAGAAGCAGGACAAATGGCCCACCATGGCTCTCATTGGAGCCGCCTACGCTGCTTGCTTTGGTGTCAGCCTGATGCCTTACAACTTCACCGTTGTCGGCTTCTTCGGTATTACAAAAGGCATTTTCCCCGAAACGGACTATAACTACCTCTCCTGGGTTGCTATTTCCACTCTGATCTTCGCAGTCGGTGCTCTTCTGTATCTGCTGTGCTGCAAATTCATTTTCAAGCCCGACCTCAGCTATCTGAAAAAGGGTTACAATGTCGAAGGCGCAGCCAAGCTGGACGGCCGCCAGAAGAAAGCGCTTTCTGTTATGGGCTGCATGATTGTTGTAATGATGCTTCCCAGCATTCTTCCCAAGGGTACTCCTCTCCATACTTTCTTCAATGGTAGCCTTGGTGTAATCGGAACCGCAGTCCTCGCGATTTGTGCAGCTCTTATGCTTAAGCACGAGGGAAAGCCCTTCATTACTTTTGCCGACCTTTCCAAGAACCTAATCTGGG
>JAFQMU010000282.1 GCA_017421085.1 Desulfovibrionaceae bacterium
AGCAGGCGGCTGACCAATTCCAGTATATAGTTCAGAATTATCCCGACTCCCAGTTTGTGCGCGAAGCATCGGTCGGTCTGGCGCGTTCGCTTTATAAACTGGAGTATTTCGATCAGGCTTTCCAGATAGTGGATTATATCGAACGCCGCTGGCCGCGCTTTTACATGGAATACCCCCCCATTCTTGAAATGATTGGGGATGCCTCTCAGAATATGGGCAAACTGGAAGACGCCCGTAACCGCTACTGGCTGTACTACAACCTGGACCCGTCCAGCCCTGACGCCCCCGATATGCTTACCCGCATAGGCGATATCTATTTGCAGGAAAAAAAGAGCGAGGCCGCCCGCGAAGTCTATGAAGAAGCCGCCCGCAAATTCCCCGAGCATGACGCTGGGCTCATTGCCCAGATGCGCCTTGCTGAAGAAGGAATTTACGATGCTCCCTCCATCGGAGATATGTTCAGCGTATTCGACCGCCCATATACCGAGCTTCCTTATCAGACTTACTCGCGCATTGTGAAGGAGCACGGCGACAGCCGTCTGGCTCCCCTGGCTCAACTCAAGCTCGCCATCTGGCATCTGTGGAATAAGCATTACACCGATGCTCTGACGGAAGCCACTGCCTTTGCTGAAAAATATCCTGAGCACGCCCTTCTGCCCAAAGCGAGAGAGGTGGCCCTCGCGGCATTCAGCTCTCTGACGGCCGATTCAGTAACCGAAAAGGAATATGACCGGATTCTTCATGCCTGGGATCAGTTCCCGATAATCCAGAAACAGGAAGAAGTAATCGGTGGAGAAAGCCGCCTTGCGCTAGCCTACAGCGAATGGGACAATCAGCGCAGCGCCGATGCCCTTGAAACTCTGGAACCGTTTTTCCGCGGCTCAAAGGATTTCTCATACGGAGAGCCGGCTCTTAATCTGGCCCTGACCATTCTGGTTGACAGCGGGCAGTGGCAGGCGGTGTCAGACCTGTACCGCAAGGTGGAAATGTGGGAGCTGACTCCTGACACGCAGCGACAGCTCGACTATTCCATGGCCCTGGCGGCAGAGAATATGCGCAACTACGACCAGGCCACCGCTCTGTGGGACAGCCTGCGCAATCAGACCAGCATGCCGCCTGAGCAGAAAATATATATGTTTTATTTTCTGGCCAAAGCCGCCGAACGGAATAAGGATATGGAACAGGCCTATTATCTTGGCCGCGACGCCTTGCAGGGCCTGATGAACATGGCGGATGAAAACCCGGAAATGGCTGACGTTCCTAAAATTAAAGACCTGCTTGCCATGCTGATGAACATTACCGAAGGGGCCGGCAGAATAACCGAGGCCCTGGACTGGCAGCAGCAGTATGCGCAATATATAGATGAAGACAGCCCCGATTACCTGGCAATGCGTTACCGACTTGGTCAGCTTTACCGTCAGAGCGGCGACAAGGCCCGCTGGGCTCTGGTCATGCAGGAACTGGTTGAGCTCTCGCCAGACTCTTTATACGGGCGCATGGCCGCCTCCGAGCTGCGCAGCTCACAGTTAAGCAATGACATTTCATCATTCCTGCCCCCGGGCGGGATGTAAATAGCGCCTGCCTGCCTTTTCAGAAGCGCCGGGTATTTTAACTGCACATCAATTACATTGAACAGGGGCCGCCCAATCGGGCAGGCCCCTGTTTTTGATTTAGCCTGCGGAAGAAGTGCAGGTTTGCAGACGATGTCTACAGCTCATGCTGAAACTTTTATCCCTAAAATATCAACTCCGGCTAAATTCGTCTTCATACGCCGCAAGGCGTTCAGATTCACGCCGCTACTGGGAAGGCAGCAGCTTCCTGGAGATGAAGTTGAAAAGAATGCGGTTCCCCATACGGGGGTCATCCGCAAGGCGCAGGCTGATCACGGTGTCTCCCCGCTCCCATTTGTATTCAGTGTTTCTCCCTTCCACAAGCGGTTCAACCCTGCCGTAGCATTCCAGCGCAACGGCAGCAATTTTTTCAAATTCCCCCGCTTCAGCATAGTTTTTAGCGTACCCGGCGCCCCACAGTTTTTCATTTATAAAACTGTACATAGTCCAGATTTTTATGCCGAACAGGTCTTCATCTTTATATCCCATCCGGTAAACGCCGGTTTTCCGATTGGTATCATGCCGGGTCGGCCTGCGCCCCATCACAGCTTCCACTTCCTCCGGGCTCATACCCCAGCGCACCCTGCGGAAATCATAACTTGCATCTTCCTGAAATTCGGGCGCATGGCAAACGGCAGGTTCACCGGAGACGCCCGGCTGATGCGGCGCGAACATATCTCCGGGTTCTGCAGAAACAGAGGTTTCGTTACCCTCACTGCTGTTTGCGCCCGGCAGAGGGGGACAGACCAGCAAAAACACCGATAACCCCAGAATAAACAATACCTTTCGCATAACAGCTCCTTGCCGGATTGACATCGAAACGGCCTGAGCTGAAAATTTATGCGTCAGCTCAGGCTGACTGTAATCCGATATCCGTTAAAATGTGAAAAACCGCTGCCCCGCTTTTGTCGACAATGTTCCCGCAGACCGCAACATTATATCAGGACAGATATTTTCAGGAAAGCCGCAAGGTCCGCACACATCCGCTTTCATACGGTATCTGGATAGAAAAGCAAAAATACATGCTCTTGGCAACTGAAATTTAAGTTTTTCCCACATGCAGGTATTGCGGAATATCAAAAAACAGCCGGCTGTAATGGCCCGACAGCAGGGTTTCAGGTATTTTCTTTTTGGAAGCGTTCCAGCTCCTTGAATTTTATCGCAGTTCCGAGTAAAGGAGGAATAAGTTTTGGCTGAAATCGGTTCAGGAGGTAATGAATGTTGCAGGAGAGACGCTGAGGAACGGCGCTTTCCGCGGAATCAGCAAGCTGCCGACACCGGACGGATTGGCTGCCTGAGCCGGCAACAATCAGTAAAAACCGATTTGGGATACAATCAATTCAGGGAGTATGGTATGATTCAAATTTTTTCAAAAAAAACTGCAACAGCCTGCCTGATGCTGGCCGCCTGCCTGCTTGTGCCAGCAGTAGCTCTGGCTTCACCGCACGGGGGGGCGCCTGCCATTGACGGTTCTGTTTTAAGCGGCTGGTGGGCTCTTCCCTTTGCCTGCATGCTGCTCTCAATCGCATTGGGACCGATTTTGATTCCCAGCATCTGGCATCATCATTTCGGCAAAATCGCCTTTGGCTGGGGCCTGGCCTTTCTCATCCCCTACGCCATCTTTTATGGGGTGGACAGCGCCCTTTACGAGGCATTCCACGCGCTGGTGCTGGAATATGAACCGTTTATCGTACTGTTGTTCGCCCTGTTCACTATTTCAGGCGGCATCCGAGTAACAGGCAGCCTGGCAGGCACCCCCGCCGTAAACACCGGTATTATCCTTATAGGCACCATACTTGCCAGCTGGATGGGAACCACAGGGGCAGCCATGCTGCTTATCCGCCCCCTGATGCGCGCCAACGCTCACCGCAAGCATAAAGTTCATACTGTTATTTTCTTCATTTTCCTGGTGGCAAACATCGGCGGCTCGCTGACCCCGCTGGGGGATCCGCCCCTGTTCCTCGGTTTCCTGAAGGGCGTGGAATTTTTCTGGACCCTGCAGCACATCTGGATACAAACCCTGTTTATGGTGGCTGTTCTGATTCCGGTATATTTTATCTATGATACCATCATGTACCGCCGTGAAGGAGCTCCTACTCTGCCCGGCGAAAAGCAGAAGCTGGGTTTGGAAGGCAAAATCAACTTCCTGTTCCTGGCCGGAGTGGTGGGCGCTGTGCTGATGAGCGGCGCCTGGCGGCCCGGCGTACAGTTTGAGGTATATCACCTGCATCTGGAATTGCAGAATATCTGCCGCGATGCAATTCTTCTTGCTCTGGCTGGCCTTTCCTGGGTTGCCACCAAGAAGGAAGTGCGCGAAGCAAACGAATTCAACTGGGAACCCATTCAGGAAGTGGCCAAGGTGTTTCTGGGCATCTTCCTTTCGATGATTCCGGCAATCGCCATTCTGCGCGCCGGCGAAAACGGCGCCCTGCGCGATCTGGTCGCCATGGTTTCCACCTCTTCAGGCGATCCCATTCCGGCTGCTTACTTCTGGCTTACCGGCGCTCTTTCCAGCTTCCTGGACAACGCCCCCACCTATCTGGTCTTCTTTAACACCGCGGGAGGCGACCCCGTATACCTGATGAACGAAGTCACCACGCTGGCCGCTGTTTCCATCGGGGCCGTATTTATGGGAGCCAACACCTATATCGGTAACGCCCCCAACTTCATGGTACGCTCCATCGCCCAGAGCATGGGCACCAAGATGCCCAGCTTCTTCGCCTACTTTGCCATCGCCATGGTAGTGCTTGGGCCGCTGTATCTGCTGATTACCTGGCTGTTCCTCTAACAAGCCCGCTTTAAGGAAACCGCCCCACGGGGCGGTTTCCTTTTAACCCAGCAACAGAAAACAACAGATTTTCTGCCCGGCAGATTTAATTTTCTTTTGCGCGGCTTTTTCTAAGTAAAAAGCCGTCCGGCAAAAGCAGGACGGCCAGGTATTGGTCTGGAAAGCTTGAGATATCAGGAGAGGCAAAATTCCAAAGTAAAACTCCCGTTTGCAGTGGCAAAAGGAATGGCCACCACCGGCACCCCGGCAGCATGGGAAACGGAATGTTTGCTCCCCACAATCACCGATGGGGTTGAGCCTTGCAGCACAATATTCATACCGGCAAGCCCGGCCCTGGCCTGACCGGAAATCATGTTGCACACTTCGCCTACAGCATCGCGGCTGTCCTGAAGAATATCTTCAATGTCGTCCCCAAGCATGCCCCGCACTACGGCAATAGCGCATTGTTTAGGGAAAGAAATGGATATCGTTCCGGTATAGGTTCCGGTAATTCCCACCACAGCGGTAATGTCCCCCTCAGCCAGCACTCCCTTTTTCACATATGGGGTCTGAGGTTTGGCATCTATGCCCGCCATCATGGCCAGAACTTCACGGGTAGCTGAAATAAACGGTTTTGCAATTTCGATTCCTGCGCTCATTCAATACCTCGTCCGCGTAGTAAATTTCAAATATACATTGCCACCAGGGCGCACCCAGGTCAAGCTGCTTCCCCAAAAAGCAGCCTCAGCCCAGCAGCTGCTGCACCAGGGTATATAAAGAGGATGGTTCTTTATTGACACCTCCCAGCATGAACCGGGCAACTTCCATCAACGGTTTGTTTTTACGGGAAGTTGCAGGCTTTAAAAGCAGGCTGATAGTTTCTGCATTGGCCTCTTCAGGCTGTTCGAGAAGATACCATAATTCGCCGGAAGCCGTTTCCCAGCGCCCGACATAGTGATGCGGCGGCAGGAAAATTTGCGAAAGCACTGCCTTCAAATCATTCAGAGAGAAAGGGCCGCGTCCGGAGATGCCCATCAGCTCATCCGCAAGCGACACCACCAGCGGCAGGGAAGCCGCCTGGCGTAAGTAGTCGTCATTTATTCCGTATGCGGCGGGTCTGGAAGGTGAGACTATACCACTGTCAACGGCTGCCGATCGATCGCCCCAGGGCAAAACTTTTGGCCCTTCCGGCTCAATGGTCGCTGATTCAGTGGCATGGCAAGGGGCGGGTTGACCGGACTGCGCGGCAACGCTTTCATTCTGAAACGGTTCTCCGGGTTGCTGGCTGCTCAGGCCCGCTTCCAGATTTCCCAGGGTTCTGACCAGATTTTCCTCCATATCCTGTATTCTGCTGTAAAGCTCCCCGGCCCATGCAGGGCGGGAACTTTCGGGCAAAGCGGTTTCACCGCCCTCAACCGGCATTTCAGCCTGGGTCTGCATTGCAGGCTGAATACTTTTCAGATTTTCCTCCAGACTGCACAGCCTGTCGAGAATCTCCCCCTGCTGCCGGGTGAGGGAAACCACGCTTTTGGCAAGGCCGCTGATTGCGTTGACAAAACTGGGAGAAAGCGCAAAGTTATCATTCGCATTTGACTGGGCTTCTTCAGCCTCCTCAACAGGCATCACAGACGGGCGTCCGCTTGCCGGTTCAATCCAGGAAAATTCCTCGCTCAACCGCAGGCGCACTTCCTCCACGCTCATCCCCTGTTCAAACAAATCCCTGATTTTTTTTGCAACAGCCAGGGCCTGTGCATTAAAGCGAATCGGCTTACCCTGACTGGACACAGGAATGCAGCCGGGAAATTTTCTGCGATAACTTTTGACAGTGGTTTCAGATACTTTTAACTGCCTTGCCAAATCCTTATGGGTGTATGTCTTCTCCATTTATTGCAATCCGTCCTGATTATCGAAGGCTTATCGGAAAGCAAGCCTAATTGAGATTTGACTTTCTTGCAAGCAAAATAACGCATTCCCTGCCTTGAGCGGATAAATGCCGTAAGTGAACAATAAATTACCGTCTGTTCCACTTTATCCACTGCTGCAAACGCAAAATCTTTCAAAATGCAAACAAGTTGGCATTGCCAAGCTCAGAGGCTGGGAGTATTATCTGAATAATACAACTTAAATAACACGGAGAACCGATGCACCTGTTCAAACTTGTTGCACCCCTTATTTTTGTATTTCTTCTGGCACCTGTCATCCCCCCCCTGCCGACGGCTGACTGCATCTCGCCCTCTTATGCCCATGCCCAGAGTTTTCCCGGAGACCAGGAGCTCACGCCCCAGTCTGCCGAACCGGCTCCTTCTGGCCTTCAGGGCATATTTAAGGGGTCTCTCCTGGGCAAGCTCCTCTTCAATCAGCCGTTTGAACGGGCGTCGATGATTGATATTCTGGCCATTCTGATACTGGCTTTTATTGTGAGTAAAATAATCAGCCGCCCCGGCTCAAACCGTAACGGCGCGCGGGACAATGAAAACTGGCCTGCTGATGAAAATCGCAGCGAAGGCCCGGCCGCCCCACCGCCCGGCTTCGACCCTTGGGCCCGGCTGCGCAGCAACCAAAATCAGCAACCCAAAAAAGGAAAAACAATTCCCTTTCCAGGCGTTAAGCAAAACGGGCAGGACGAAAATGAGCCGCAGTACGCCCCCCCTGCTCAGGAAGCCCTGAAGGATGACAGCGATTTCCTGAAAGGGGCAAAGCTGCTTTATGTGCGCCTGCATGAGGCCCAGAAGAATCAGGATATCGAATTTATTGAACACTTCACCTCTCCCCAGGCCTGCCGCAAGCTCACCCAGGCCGACAGCCGGGAATACCTGGATATCGTAAGGGTAGAAGCCGCCATTATCCGCGAGGGCAGCCGCAACGGCGACCCCTTCATTACGGTTGAATTCAATGCCCTCGCCCATAAGCCCGGTCACCCCGGTCCGCCCGTGCCCATCACAGAGCGCTGGTCGTTTCTCGAGCCGGCTGCAACCGGAACTTGGAGATTGGAGGAATTCTAATTTTTTTTCTGCTTAACCATTAATAATTTCGAGCTTTTTTCAGGGGGGTAGCATTTTTTTTCATGCTACCCCCTTGCACTTATTTTTTTTCTGGTGCAAAGATGAAATCATTATTTTACAGTAAACCACAAACTGTAAATTACATAAGCTGATTTTTTTGATAACTGGGACAGAACTGAATGAGCCTGAGCTCATAATAAGCGCCTTATTTTAAGCTAATTTTTATTAAATTCCGGATCTTGTGAAATTTAAAAATTTAATGTTTTAAAGAGTGGGAATCTTGCCCCATGACGTTTTAAGGCAATCGGAAGTTTTAAAACTGAACAAGGGGCAAGTTTGTTTGCACAAGCCTGCCGGGATGCGGCAGTGTGGGCATCTGATTGAAAACAATTCCGAGCAGACGGCATGAGGGGACAATCGGCCTGTCTGTTCGGACAGGAAGGCTTGGCGTAACCATGCGTACATCAAATCACATTTGCTGTACGCGACTTAAGGAGGCTTTTAATGGACAAAATTGAGTTGATGAGGATAGGTTTGGGCATCTATATCCTCAGCTTCGTGGCCGTAGGTATCTGGATGGTTACCTATGTAAAGGGCAGCGGCAAGCGCTTCATCGTTTGCGGCAAATCCATGCCCCTGTTCTTCATCTGTACCATGCTGCTCGCCCAGTGCGTTGACGCCAACTGCACCATGGCCTCAGCGGCCGGTACTTATGTCGGCGGTTTCTGGCTGGGCTTTGTTTACCCCCTCGGTCTTGCACTCTGTCTGCTTAACACCGGTCTTTTCTTTGCGAAGCCGCTGAACCAGATGAACCTGCTCACCCTGCCCGACTTCTATTTCAGAAGATACGGCCCCAACGTGGAGTGGGTGGTTTCCCTGATCATGGCCTTCTCCTTCATGATTCTGGTGGCCGGCAACCTGGCCGGTTCCGGCTGGATCGTGGGTTACATTTTTAACCTTGATTACACCTGGGCTCTGATCATCATCTCTGTGCTTATCTTTATCTACACCGTTGCCGGCGGTCTGTTCTCTTCCGCCGCCACAACCGTTATTCAGATTTACCCCGCCTGTATCGGTTTTGTCGCAGCAGGTATCTGGCTGCTCAGCGCTTACGGCTGGGACTATTTCGTGGCAGCTCTTCCCGATACCCTGGGCGCCCCTGAAAACTTCTACAACCTTACCGGTCTTACCCGCATTGATAACGGCGCCATGATCAATTACGCCGGTATCATGGCTCTCGCCATCGGCGACCTGATCGCCCTTGACTTCATGGAAAGAGTATTCTCCGCCAAGAGCGGCAAAGTTGCCCAGCAGGGTTGTCTGTTCGGTTTCGGCATTACCCTGCTCGTGGGCGCCGCCAGCTGTCTGATCGGTCTGGCCGCATTCGCCCTGATGCCCGAAACCGCTGATGCCGACACCCGCATGATCATGCCCGTAATGGCCGTTCAGATTATGCCCTTCGGCATCGGTCTGCTGGTAATCTCCGGGATTATCGGCGCCGGCGCATCCACCGCTTCCGGCGGTCTGCTCGGCGTGTCCACCGTATTTGGACGCAACATCTTCCAAAAGAACATTTACCGCAAGTACTGCATCTCCAAGGGTCTTGTCCCGATTCACGAACGCAGTGAAGATGAGCGCGCCAGATTCGACTCCAAGCTGCTCACCATCTCCCGCGTAGCCGCAATTCCGGTTATGTGCGCCGCCATCTGGCTGGCCCATGTTAAGCCCGAACCCGGCGTGCTGCTGGTTATGGCCTTCGACGTGGCCTTTGCCGGCTGTCTGGTTCCGTTGGTACTCGGCATTTACTGGAAGAAGGCCAACGCCGCCGGCGCCATGGCTGCCATTGTGGTGGGTTCCATTGTTCGCCTGGCCTTCTACATCTGGATTGAATACTACATGCCCGAAGACAGCGGTTTCGTACGCTGGATCGGTGTGGAAACCCTGGTTTCCCCGCTGGCGAGCTTCGTGGTGATGTGGTTTGTAAGCCTTGCCACTCAGGCTTCCTACCCGCCCAAGCCCGAAGTGGTTCATCAGACCCCGAGCGATGCCGACGTGGTATCCGGTCTGGCCTAATTGTCCCCACATTGGCTGTAAAAGGCTGGAGTGCATTGCACTCCGGCCTTTTTTACGCTCAACGCCCCGGAATAAATGACAAGAGCGCCCAAATGGGCTATGCTCATCGCCGA
>JAFQMU010000283.1 GCA_017421085.1 Desulfovibrionaceae bacterium
CCAGAATCTTACTCTCAACGGATACCCTTCTTTATTCTTTACAATTCAATACTATTAAACAGCCCCATGGATTCAGCCCAGAAAACAAATTTCTTCCAACAGGTATACCGGCTTGTCGCAAGCATTCCTGAAGGCAAGGTAATGACTTACGGCCAGATTGCTCAATGCCTTGGCGGGGTATATTCCGCCCGGCTGGTAGGTTTTGCCATGAGCGCCTGTCCTGAGGCTCTGCCGGCTCACCGGGTTATCAACCGCCGGGGAGAAATGGCGAGGGGAAATATTTTTGGCGGAAGTGAAGCGCAGAGAGCCCTGCTTATGGCGGAAGGCGTGCCTTTTTTCGATGACGGCAGGGTAAATCTGGCCTGCGCCTTATATTACCCGCAGCCTAACAACTGACGAAAAAAGCCTGCACAGCAGGCTGCCCCAAAACCTTAAGGCCAGGGATTGTCGGTTAATTTCACTGTTTAACGAATTTCTTAATCATTTACAGGCAGTATCTCTGTCCTGAACAAAATACGTTCAAAAACTCGTTCTAAAATGCTCGGAAATTATCCTCTCTGCTCATGAACATAAAAAAAATCCCCATTCCACTAAGGGTATGGGGATTTCTTATTCAGTTTGCAACGGAACCGTTTAACCGGCGATCAACTCTTTCAGTCTGGCAAAAGCCTTATCCAGGCCGGAGGCGTCAGGCCCGCCTGCCTGAGCCATGTCAGGCCGCCCGCCGCCGCTGCCGCCGATAAACGGAGCAATTTCCTTAATCAGGGCCGGAGCCTGGAAGCGGTCAAGCAGGTCTTTGGAAACAGCCACTATCAGACTGGCCTTGCCTTCATCTTCGGCAGAAAGGCAAATCACCCCGCTGTTCAGCTTGGATCGCACATCATCCATCAGTTCACGCAACACCTTGATATTTGGGGCGGGGGTACGACAGGCCAGCAGCTTAATGCCGCCGACTTCAGCGACTTCGCTCATAATATCGCTGCCCTTCCCGGCTGCGGCCTGAGCGGCCACACGCTGCATCTCCTTGCGGGTGTTGCGCAAGTCGTTTTGCAGGCCTTCCACCTTCTTCACCAGTTCACCAGGGCGGGCCTTGACCATTGCCGAAACTTCAGCCAGCTCTTTTTTCAGGCCCTGCAAAATGGCCAGGCTGTTTAGGCCCGTGGCCGCCTCAATGCGGCGCACGCCAGCGGCGACCCCGCTCTCGGAAATAATCGTAAACAGACCGGCCTGACCGGTTCTTTCAAGGTGAGTGCCCCCGCAAAGTTCCATACTTTCACCCGGCACCTCAACCACTCTGACCATGTCGCCATACTTGTCTTCAAACAGACCGATGGCGCCTCTTGCCTTGGCCGCATCCATGCTGCATTCCTGAATATTAAGAGGAATGTCGGCCAGAATCATCCGGTTTACGTCATTTTCCACCTGCTCCAGCTCTTCCGGGGTAAGGGCGGAAATGTGAGTAAAGTCAAAGCGCAGCCGGGTAGGCGAAACCAGAGACCCCGCCTGCTGCACATGCCCGCCAAGGGCGCGGCGCAAAGCCGCATGCATCAGGTGGGTGCAGGTATGGTTGCGGGCAACAGCCTGACGTTCGCCGGAACCGACCCTGAGCTCGGCCTCCTGGTCAAGGAGCACTTCACCGTCTACAACTTCCACATTATGCACAATCAGCTTGGGAGAAGGCTTAAGGGTATCAACCACCAGCATTGTGCCTGATGCGGTCTGGATGCTGCCGAGGTCGCCGGTCTGACCGCCCGACTCTCCATAAAATGGGGTCTGCACAGTAACCAGATAACCTTTCTGACCTTCCTTCAGTCTGTCTGTCAGCGACGCGCCGGCATCAAGCAAAGCGACAATCCGTGAAGTCGCCTCCAGGTGTTCGTAGCCGATAAACTGCGATTCCAACCCATCTTCAAGCAGCTTGGCAAACTGACCGGCAATATCAACTTCACCGGAGCCCTTCCAGTTCAGCAATGTCATTAATAATATCAATAGGGAAGCCGTAGGTGTCATAAAGCCGGAAGGCGTCTTCACCGGAAACCTGACTGCCGCCTTGCTTCTTAAGGTCGGCAATCACCTCTTCCAGCAGGCCCAGCCCTTTGTCGAGGGTGCGTTCAAAGCGCTCCTCTTCCTCGCGCACTACCCGCGACATGAATTCCTGATTGGCCTTGAGTTCAGGGTAGTCGTCACCCATGCACTCCACAACCTTGAGAGCGGTCTTGTAAAGGAAAGGCTCCTTCAGGTTAATCAGGCGTCCAAAGCGGTAGGCGCGGCGAATCAGACGGCGCAGCACATAGCCGCGTCCTTCGTTGGAAGGCAGAATGCCGTCGGTACTCATA
>JAFQMU010000284.1 GCA_017421085.1 Desulfovibrionaceae bacterium
ATGCTGCTCAGGGTTCAATATGGTGATATGCTGGTTAGTAATTATATCAGCGGCTGATACAGGCCCACGATTATTTACCTTAAGCTCAAGCCGCTGCGGCTCTTCTGTATCCATAGCCATGCGCACCTGTTTCAGGTTGAGCACGATATCTGTTACATCTTCCAGTACGCCGGGAATTGTCGTGAATTCGTGCTGAACGCCGATTATCTTCACAGATACAAAAGCCGCGCCCTGCAAAGAAGCAAGCAACACGCGCCGCAAGGCATTGCCGATTGTATTACCATAGCCGCGTTCAAGAGGTTCGCAAACGAATTTACCATAGGTCTGACTTTCGGAGCTATCTCTGAACACGTGATCAGGCTTTACCAGCTCAGCCCAATTTCTTGTATTAATTAAACGTTCGCCTTGCTTAATCAGCATGCTAAACTCCATATCTTTGGAGTGGAATCAATGCCAAATCCGACACTGACAGGGAAGGAAAGTCCTCAGAAGAGGATAGCCTTGACTTAATCCCTTTCTTGCCCCGCCAATAACAGCGGCAGTACAATGCTCAAGCCAGAAGCATCTGCCGCAAAACAACGGCAGATGTCAAAAAGTACAAATCCTGTTATACTCTGCGGCGCTTGGGCGGGCGACAACCATTGTGCGGAATGGGTGTAATATCCCGGATAAAAGCTACGCTCATTCCAACACTGTTGATTGCACGCATTGCAGACTCGCGTCCGGAGCCAGGCCCGGAAACATAAATACCTACAGTGCGCATGCCGTTGTCCATGGCTTTACGAGCTGCAGTTTCTGCAGCCACCTGAGCAGCGAACGGAGTGCTTTTACGCGACCCTTTAAATCCGCTCTGTCCAGCACTACCCCAAGAAACAGCATTTCCTCGAGGGTCGGTAAAGGTAATAATGGTATTATTAAAAGTAGCCTGTATAAAAACAAGCCCGGCAGGAATATTTTTCTTTTCCCGTCTTTTGATAACACGCTTTGGTCTTGCAGCCATTTTTTCTCTCGCAATTTTGCTTGATTATAGAAGGATCTTAGTCCAAATTATTACTTTTTCTTAGCAACAGCGCCGCGCTTGGGACCTTTACGGGTACGGGCATTAGTATGGGTGCTCTGCCCCCGCACCGGCAAACCGCGACGATGGCGCAAACCGCGATAACAGCCAATATCCATCAAACGCTTGATGTACATGGAAACATCGCGACGGAGATCGCCTTCAACCTTATAGTTCTGCTCAATTTCCTTACGCAGCTCATTGACCTCATCTGCGGAGAAATCATCAATGCTCCTGTTCCAATCAAGATTGGCAGCATTTAAAATTTTCAGAGCAGTAGCAGGTCCGATACCATAAATATAGGTAAGTGCGATATCGGCACGCTTTCCTCTGGGCAAATCAACACCGGCTATTCTGGCCATTTCTCAATTACTCCTAATGATTAACCCTGGCGCTGCTTGTGCCGGGGATTTTCGCAAATTACGCGCAAAATGCCCTTACGACGCACAATCTTGCACTTGGGGCAAATTTTTTTGACAGAGGGCCTAACTTTCATGGCTTAAACTCCAAACTGTTATAATCGACAAAAACTGCTGAATCAGCTTTTGAATTGGTTGAATTACCATTATTAATAAATACGGTCAAGTAAATTAACCATATTGATTTGCCAGCTGGACTACACTCAAACATTCAGCCAAGAGCTTAATAAAACTATTTCGTTCCACGCGGCGATCCTGACCCTATGACTGACTCAGTATCAGCGGTCCATCAGAAGTTATTGCAACAGTATGTTCCCAATGCGCAGCCAACGAACCATCTACGGTAACAGCTGTCCAGTCATCATCAAGGATATCAACGTCAGCAGAACCTAGCGTAAGCATCGGCTCAATAGTCAGAACCATTCCAGTCATCAATGGTATGCCCGTGCCTCCAGGTACACGGAAATTCGGAACTTCCGGCTTCTCGTGCAGCGAGCGCCCAATACCATGGCCGACAAACCGTTTGACAACCCCCATTCCTGATGCAATTGCGTATTCCTCAATTGCACTGGAGATATCAAACAAGCTGTTGCCTGGTCTGGCCTGCTCTATCCCTTTATACAGACTTTCGCGCGTGGCATCAATCAGACGTCTGGCATCTTCACTGATATTCCCTGCTGCAAAAGTCCGAGCAGAGTCTCCATAGAACCCATCATAAATCACGCCCATATCAATACTGACAATATCTCCATCGTTTATGATGCGCTCAGATGGAAAGCCATGCACGATTTCGTCATTTATAGAACAGCAAATCGCGTAAGGAAAACCATTATAACCCTGAAATGCCGGTTTTACCTCGAACTCGCGGCATAAAGCCTGGGCATGTTCTTCAAGTTCTATGCTGGGAATTCCGGGTTTAACCATCTTTTCCAGACTGTCGAGAATTAAAGACACGTAGCGATTAGCTATACGCATCACTTCAATCTCGCGGTCATTTTTAATAAAAATTCCCCTTACTTTTTTCACTTACGCTCTGCCTTTAACTTTTCCCTTTTGCATCAGGCCTTCGTACTGTCTGGAAATCAGGTAAGATTCTATTCTACCCATGAAATCCATGGCCACCCCTACCATAATCAGGAGAGATGTACCGCCGAAGGTAATTGTCGGCCCGAATAAGGAAGATAAAATCGCCGGCAACACGCACACTGCTGAAATGTAGAGAGAGCCCCACAAAGTTAAGCGTGTAAGTACAGCATTAATATAGTCGCGGGTTTTCCCACCGGGACGAATTCCGGGAATGAATCCACCCTGGTTTTTCAAGTTCTCGGCAATATCTTTCGGGTCAAATACTATGGCCGTATAGAAAAAGCAGAAGAAAATGATCAACCCAACAAAAAACACATTGTACAGCACTGTATCATAGGCACTGAAAAGTGCAGCCACATCATTCAACCAAGGGAAACTGGCTGAAAACATGGTCAGTGTGGATGGGAACAACAGTAAGCTTGATGCAAAAATCGGGGGGATAACCCCGGCGGTGTTCAGGCGCAGCGGCAGATGGGTGTTCTGTCCTCCCACCATACGGCGGCCCATCAGACGCTTGGCATAGTGAATGGGGATTCTTCTCTGCCCGCGCTCTACAAACACAATTGCACAAAGCACAGCCACCATGAACAAAATCAGTCCAATGACAATGATGATATTGGTGCCTTCTGCAGCTGCTGTCGTAAAATAACGGCTGGTTGCTCCAGGAATGGCAGCAACTATACCTGCAAAAATAATAAGCGAGATACCGTTGCCTATCCCCTTCTCCGTAATCTGTTCCCCAAGCCACATGATCAGAATTGTTCCTGCAACCAAAGTAATCACAGTAATAATTCTGAAAGTCCAGCCCGGCTCAATTACCACGCCCACTATACCAGCTGCGGCAGGCATTGTTTCAAGACCAACTGCCAAGGCAAAGCCCTGAATCATGGTAATCAAAACTGTACCGTAGCGGGTATATTGAGTAATCTTCTTACGACCGGCAGCGCCCTCTTCCTTAGCCAGACGTTTGAGTTCTGGGCTTACCACCTGCAGAAGCTGCATAATGATCGAGGCGGAGATATAAGGCATGATTCCCAAAGCAAATATGGAAAAACGCTCCAGACCTCCGCCCGAGAACATATTAAACAGCCCAACCAAGGAATTGGAAACAGAATCAAAAAATGCCGCCAGCGCCTGAGGGTCTACACCCGGCACAGGAATATGCACACCTATACGAAACGCGCCAAGGATCGCAAAAGTCCAAAGCAGCTTTCTTCTCAGTTCAGGCAAACGGCCTATATTTTCAACGGCACCAAGAGCCACGGGCTATCCTTTGATTATTTAGGTTAAATCAAATTAAACATCCAGGTTCTGCTCAAGCGATTTCACAGAACCCCCGGCAGATTTGATCTTTTCGATGGCAGAAGCGCTGAAACGATGAGCCTCTATAGTCATTGCAGACTCAATGTTGCCCACGCCAAGCACCTTTACCGCCGCGCCCGGCTTCGCAAGGCCACGATCATAAATATCGTCAAGGGTAACTTCGCTTTTGCCTTCAAAAACCTGAGCAAGCCGCCCGATATTCAATATCTCGTAAACTGCCTTAAATTCAGCATTTTTGAAGCCACGCTTCGGGAGACGACGCGCCAACGGCATCTGCCCGCCTTCAAAGCCAGCCGGTACCCCGCCGCCGGAGCGGGAGTTCTGACCCTTATGCCCTCGACCGGCAGTTTTGCCGAGACCAGAACCCGAGCCGCGTCCTACTC
>JAFQMU010000285.1 GCA_017421085.1 Desulfovibrionaceae bacterium
AGAGCCGGAAAAGCCGAAGGAAGAAAAACCGAAAGAAGAAAAACCTAAAGAGGAGCCCAAACCCAAGGAAAAACCCAAGGAGCAGCCAAAACCGGAAGTCAAGCCTAAAGAAGAGCCTGAACCGGAGGCAAAACCCAAGGAACAGCCGAAGCCTCAGGAGAAGCCGAAGGAAAAACCCCGCAAGCCCAAAGACAGCGGAAAGGGCGTAGGCGGTGAAAAGGGGCTTGAAGATGTTATCAGCGCCATGCAGGCCGAGGTCAGTTCGCGCGATAAAACCGGCGGCGGCAGCGGGCGCGGTCAGGGGCAGGGGCATGGAAACGCTGTGGGCATTCAGGCATCCTATGTTGAAACGGTAAAGGCGATTATTCAGCGGGAATGGACTTATGCCGGGCGTGCCGACCGGGCGCAGCTTCAGGCGGTGGTTCGCCTTGAGCTCGATCCCAACGGAAAAATAACAGGCTATACCTTTTTAAGAAGGTCAGGCGACCCCACCTTTGACAGCACTCTGGAAACAGCGCTGTCGCGGGCTGCCAACAAACTTACGCCGCCGCCCAACCCCAGCCTGCAAAAACTGGAAATTACCTTCTACGATCAATAGAAGCGGTTGTCTCTGTGTCGCCCTTCCTGCCCGGCGGCAAGTTTATTTGTTCATTCCGCTTCTGGTCAAACCTGTTGCGTTGTGGCAGAATAATTGCATAATGTTACTGGCAGATAAATGTTTTGATTAATTTTGACGGATTGCCGTCAGTCTTGAAGCAATTTATAACTGTGCCTGCTCTGTTCAGCCGCAAGAAGCTGCCGGAGCTGAAAAAGTACTTAATCCGACTTTTAAGTGTGAAGGCGGGTAATTAAGGCCTGCTGCACGGACGCAACCCGATAAACAGCCGGAGCCAGGGATTATATGGCGAAAAACGATTTTTTGGAAGATCTGCAACTGCCCGATGACGATGTGGCAATGGATGCAGATGACCTGCTTGATGAAAACGGCGAGCTGAACCTTGACGCTGTTGCTCCTCAGAGCGGGGCCCCGAGCAAGGTCGATCTTGATCTGGATGACGCCCCGTTTTTGCAGGAAGAAAGCGAGGAAGAGGAGCCCCACGCTGAACCGGCGGGGGAAGAGGCCCCTCTTTCTCTGGAGCAGGCAGTCGATTCTGAGCCCACCGGTCTGAAAAAACTGCTTAAAAATAAGAAGGTGCTTGCAGGCGGCGGCGGGGGGCTGCTTCTGTTGCTGGGTCTGCTTCTGTTTTTACTGTTGGGCGGCGAAGACAAGCCCCAGAGCCCGCCCCCGCCGTCCTACGCTTCAGAAGAGCCTGAAGTGGAGCTGCCCCCCATTGAGGCCAAGCCCGGCGAGGTGCTGATTGAATGGGAACCGTTCTGGATAGAATATACCGATGAGAGCTCTGGCGAAATTCGTTTTCTGGTCTGCGAGCTGTCAGCCCCCACAACCGACCCGGCCCTTAAGGCTGAGGCGGAAGCCAAGATACTGACCATCAGGGATGCGATTTATTATTATCTGGCGCACAAGCCCCTGATGTTCCTGTCAAACCAGCAGAACGCCGAAACCATGAAGGAAGATTTGGTGGGCATTGTCAACGGCTATCTCACCCATGGTCAGCTTTCGCAGATTTATATTGAAAATTATCTGATTAAGTAGCAGTGCGCTTGTTGATTGAAGACTACAGCGGGTATGGCGTTCAGTCATATCCGCTGTAGTCTTATAGTGGTTTCCGGGCTTATTTTCTTTATTATCCTTATTTTATCGGTTCAGGCTTAAGCTTTTCTGAAGAAGTGTTTTCACCACAGGGCCTGTTTACCCCTCAAGCCTGTAAGAACGGCGGCCGCGTCAAAATTTCATTCAGCCGTTTGCTTTTGTTTTTTGCTGAGCTCCCCCGGCCCCGTTGGGGGAAGTGATTTCCCCCAGATTTCCTCATTATGGGAAATGAGACAGGGTTGAGCCGGATATCTTTAATGACACAAAAGATTCTAATCTGTCCAATACGAGTCTGTTCTGAAAGTGCAGTAAAATTATAAGTAAAAAACAGGGAAGAATTATGACAATACAAGAATTGAAAGAACGGGTACTGCATGGGTCGGGCATAACAGAGGAGGAAGCCAAATGGCTTGTGAGCCAACCCGATAAAGAAGAACTGTATGACGCTGCACACGAGATAACTCAGGTATTGGCTTCGAAAGAATTCGATATGTGCTCCATCATCAACGCCAAATCGGGAAGATGTTCGGAAAACTGCAGGTGGTGCGCACAGTCTGTATACTATAAAACCCAAATAAATGAGTATGATCTGGTGGACAAAGAAGAATGCCTGCGCCATGCCATATATAATGAAAAACAGGGGGTAGCGCGTTTCTCACTGGTGACCAGCGGACGAAAGCCATCAGGAAGACAGATGGAAAAGCTGTGTGAAGCTGTACAATATATACATCAGCATAGC
>JAFQMU010000286.1 GCA_017421085.1 Desulfovibrionaceae bacterium
GTCCGAAAAAAATATGCCTCACGCCGAGCGGAAAGAAAAAGTGAACCGGATGCTTGAGCTGGTGGGGCTCACACCTGAGCAGGCCCGGCGCTTTCCCCACGAGTTTTCCGGGGGGCAGCGCCAGCGGGTTGTGGTGGCCCGCGCCCTTATCCGTAACCCTGAGATAGTAATCTGCGATGAGCCGGTTTCTTCGCTGGATGCCTCCGTGCAGGCTCAGGTGCTCAACCTCTTGCTTGAACTCAAGGAAAAATTTTCCCTTTCCTATTTGTTCATTTCACATGATTTAAGCGTGGTGGGGCATATGAGCGACAGGGTGGCGGTGATGTATCTGGGCAGGATTGTCGAACTTGCCGAAACTGAAGAGCTTTTCGCATATCCGGCCCATCCTTACACCCAGGCCCTGCTGGCTGCCCAGCCCGGCCAGAGCAGCAGGAACGCGCAGGCGGAGCTCACCGGCGACCCGCCAAGCCCGCTCAATCTGCCTTCAGGCTGCCCCCTGCACCCCCGCTGCCCCTTTGCCATGCCCGTCTGCCGCACCCGGCTGCCGGAGCTGAAACCGCTGAACAACAAGGCGCATCTGGCGGCCTGCCATTTAAAATAAACAATCGGCCAGAAAATTTGGACTGTAAGACAGGCAGGTTTCAAACACGGCTGATTTCTGCGCACCGCTTTTGGCGTCTCAAACAGAGCAAAGCGGCAGCATGAACCTTCAGCCTCATGCGTCTTGCGCCTGGTCGGGGTTTGCATCCCCGGCCAGGCTTCCGCCCCGAAATGAGACTCCATCCTTCAGAGCTGGTCGGGCCTGTATCCGCCCTGAAGGACGGGGTGAAAGTCCCCCTCTGGCGCAGGCAAACAGGCCATGGCATTAAGATATGGTATTAATCAACCGGCTCAGACTGCCAAAGACATAGATTGCTGCTCTTGGAACAGATTTCGGGATTTACCCAATTCATGCAAACTTTACTTTTTTCTCACCGTACTATATTCTTATCGAAAGGAAGATACCTGCATGGCGAGTTCAAAAAAAATCTGGCGATAGTTCTTGGTTCCACCCAAAATTATTTTTTTGCCACCGGAACTGTGGTACTGAATCTGCTCAGATTTTCCCCCCGTCTGGCTGATGACATCATCATATTTTATGACGCGGTATCCCCTCGGGACAGAGAAATTTTAGAAGAAGAGTGCGGTTGCAGATTTATCCAATATTCTCCGCCTGTTGTCATACCTGAGGGGGCCAGCAGCCGGCTCACTTTCTTTACCCCTCTCTCCCTTTCCATATATGAAATCTTCAACCTGCTGGACGAGTACCGCAATGTGCTCTGGCTTGATTCCGATGTATGCATCCTTGCTGACATTTCCGGTATTCTTGACATTCCCGGAGATGTCTGCATCAGGTTTGGAGGCACCTGCTTCAAGGATGCCCTGGGCTGCGAAACTGATCCCGAAATAGACAGCAGGCCCACCAACAACACCGGCGTGGTTCTGGTAAGAGACAGCCTGCCCGGTTATCAAAACCTGGCTGAACAATGCTACGCCCAGACTTTGCATTTCCACAAAACCCTCTACCTTCCGGATCAGGCCGTGCTTAATTATGTCTTATGGCAAAATAAAATAACGCCTGTAAACCTGGGCAGGGAATACAACTATACTGCTCACTTCCCTTTTCAGGGAATCGGCGAGGCCAAAATTTTCCACACGGCCTGCGCCTATAAATTCTGGAATCATTCGGTCATGCGCAATCTTTTCCCGATATGGGAAGAATGCCACAAACAGTGGCTGGCTGGAGGCGGCTCGCCCTACACCGGCGAAATGCGCTTTCGCGAAACAGGCTCAAAGCTGAATATTCTGGATATCTTTGTGCTGCTGGAACAGGCGGAAATGCAGATCGACGCCCATCAGATGATTATAGATGAACAGCGAAACGCCATCGAAAACATGAAAAAATATGTGGGGGAGCTTCTGAACATAGTCAGGAACAAATAACCTGAATGAAAAAAGTTTACCCTGCCCTGAAAATAACAAACTTTCCCTTTCTCCCCTGAGCAAAGCGTCCCTCCGCATGCAGACAGATTTTCCATGATTTCTCCAGAAGAATATTTGCCTTAAGTGGAGAAAAATAGTAGGGTTAAGATTATTTGTTCAGGCAGTCCGGTGGGCGCAGATGCCCGGCCTTGAACAGAACTTACAAGCCCTTAAGCAGGATGCCGTGCAAAAAATTCCGCTGAAATATGCCCGAGCGGGCATGGTGCTGGCCAATCCCGTGCAACGGGATGACGGTCTGGTGCTGGTCGGCCCCGGAACTGAACTGACTGAGTCCATTCTCAACCGCCTGCTGCTTTCCGGCATTTCCACCGTCACGGTGCAGGGAAATCCGGTTCCGGAGATTGACGGCGGCGACTACAACAGCCTGATCTCAAACCTTGACGCCATGTTCAGAAACTGGCAGGGGCATCGATTTATGAGCGCCCTGAAAAATGTGCTGAAAAATTACTTTCAGACCAAACAGGAAGAAGCCGAAGCGGCCCGGGCAGCCGAGGTTGAGGCGGAAGCGGCTGAAAACGGCGAAAGCAGATGACGCCAAAGCAGAGGTCTGATTCAAGTGGATACATCTTCCGAATATCTGCTCACCAACTTTAATGGCGAGCTGCTCCAGGTAAAAAGCCTGCCCACCCTGCCCTCTGTCCTGGAAGATATGAACCGCCTGATAAACAACCCGGATATTTCCCCCGATCAGGTGGCAGATCTTCTGTCAAAAGATCAGGTGCTCTCGTCAAAACTTCTGAAAATGGTCAATTCTCCCATTTACAGTTTCCCGGGTAAAATTTCGTCCATGCAGCACGCGCTGGTGCTTCTGGGGTTCAACGTGGTGCGGGCCCTGCTGCTGTCTACCAGCATATTCGAAAACATGTCGCCCAGCATTGCCAAACTGTGGGATCACAGCATGGCTGTTTCGCTGGCTTGCGCTGAAATAGCCCGCATTCTCAACCTCAAAGACCCAGGCGAATTCGCCGTGGCCGGTTTGCTGCACGATATCGGAAAAGTGGTGATAGAAGATCAGCTCCCGGAAGCGGAAAAGGAAATTCGCCGTCTGATAAAAACCGAAGATCTGACCACCATTCAGGCGGAAGAAAGGGTTCTGGGGTTCGGGCACGACAAAATCAATGCCTGGCTGTCCAATGCATGGCGCCTGCCCCCGATTCTGCGCGATGCTGTCAGCTTCCACCACTGTCCGCACATGGCTCCCAACTTCCCCATGCAGGCGGCCTGCGTGCAGCTGGCAGACTTTCTGGCCCGGGTATTCCAGCAGGGTTCAGGCGGAGATGATCAGGCCCCGGAAGTTTATCCGCAAACCTTTAAAATGCTTGGCATTAACCAGAAAAACCTGATTCTTATTCTGGACGGAGTGGGCGAAAAATTTTCAGAAGTTTCCGGACTTGCCATTTAAACACAAGTTCAATCCGGTCAGAAAAAAACAGGAAATTCCGGGGCGGACAGTTGTCCCCCCCGCATGACGGTGGCAGCCCGAATAATTACGCAGCAGAAGGAAGCAGCAGGAAATAATTTTATTCCGCTGAAGGCTGCCTTAACTTCAGTAAAATGACCGAAAAATCCACAACCCCGATTGAAGAATTCATCTCCCACCTGAAAGTGGAAAAAGCCTATTCAGCGGCCACTGTCGAGGCATATTCATATGACCTCAGACAGCTGGAAGAATATCTGTCAGGTCTGGGGCTGAGCCTGGAGCAGCCCCAGGCTCTCAAAAAAAATCACCTGCAAGGATTTCTCGTTCACCTCCACCGCATCCGCACAGGCAAAAGCTCCATGGCCCGCAAGCTGTCTACTCTGCGTTCATTTTTTAATTATCTGCTGCGCCGGGGGCAAATCGCGAACTCTCCCTGCACCGGCATCAGAAACCCAAAGCAGGATAAACGCCAGCCTCAGGCGTTGAACGTTGACCAGACCTATGCCCTGCTCAACACTTCAAGCCATGACGCTTCCCGCTCTGCTTGCCCGGCCCGGCTCAACCCGGCGGTTGAAGCCCGCAACCTTGCCCTGCTGGAGCTGCTTTACGGATCGGGGCTGCGCATTTCCGAGGCCTTAGGGTTGAATACGCCGGATATCAATCCTCTTTCCGGACAGGTAAAAGTAACAGGCAAGGGAAGCAAGGAACGCATTGTTCCTTTAAGCGCTGCTTCCATCACCGCCTTAAACGGCTGGCTTGCATTGCGCGGTCAGCTCGCCGGTACAGATGAAGCCGCCCTGTTTGTCGGCAGCCGCGGCGCCCGCCTGAACCGACGCCAGGCAAACCGCATAATTGAGGAATATTGCGCCCGGGCCGGCCTGCCTTCCGTTTCCGTCCACTCGCTGCGTCACTCATTCGCCAGCCATCTGCTGGAAGGGGGGGCCGACATGCGCAGCGTGCAGGAGCTGCTGGGGCACTCGCGCATTTCCACAACTCAACGCTATACCCATCTTAATCTGCCCCGCCTGATGGAAGTTTATGACAAGGCTCACCCCCGCGGCGATGAACACAAAGAATAAGCGGAAACAGAGATAAAACAGCTCTGTACACCGTGTTATTCCTGCCTTAAGAATTTACTTGCCCTTTAATCTGTTTTAGTATATGCAGGCGTTTCAAATAAGCACGCCGCCCGGCGCGGGCCGTTTCGCAGCGGCCTTGGGGTGTTCGCCATTGTCAGGGCGAATCGCATTACGCCGGCGGCGACAGCCAACCCCAAATTACAAGGAGTCTGATATGGCTTATGTAACCATGAAGCAAATGCTGGAAACCGGCGTTCATTTCGGTCACCAGACCCGCCGCTGGAACCCCAAGATGCGCCCTTACATCTACGGCACCCGCAACGGCATTCACATTATTGACCTGCAACAGACCGTAAAACTGTTCCGCACCGCCCACGACAAGGTGGTGGATACCGTGGCCAAAGGCGGTCGTGTGCTGTTCGTCGGCACCAAGCGGCAGGCCCAGGACGCAGTGGCCGAAGAAGCAGCCCGCGCCGGTCAGTTTTCCGTTACCAACCGCTGGATGGGCGGCACCCTGACCAACTTCCAGACCATTCAGAAAAGCATTGACCGCCTGAACAAGCTGGAATCCATGTTTGCAGACGGCAGCATCAACCGCTATCAGAAAAAAGAAATCCTCCGCCTCCAGCGCGAGCTCGACAAACTGAACTCCGTGCTCGGCGGCATTAAAGAAATGCCCGCCCTGCCCGACCTCTGCTTCATTATCGACCCGCACCGCGAAGACATCGCTGTGAGCGAATGCCGCAAGCTGGGTATTCCGATTGTGGCCGTTACCGACACCAACTCCGACCCCGACCTTATCGACTACATCATTCCGGGCAATGATGATGCCATCCGCGCTATCAAACTGTTTGTTTCAGCCATGGCCGATGCCTGCCTCGAAGGCAAAGCCATGCGCAAGGAAGTTGACCTTGACGATATGGCCCGCGAAGTAAAGGCTGCCGACACAGCTGAAGCTCCGGCTCAGGAAGCCCCGGAAACCGAAGCGGACGTCAAGGCCGAAGAAAGCGCTGAGTAAATAACCATTAAGAATTTTGGAGAAGATATAATGTCCGTAAGTATTAACATGGTGAAAGAGCTGCGCGAAAGAACCGCGGCCGGAATGATGGACTGCAAAAAAGCCCTGCAGGAATGCAACGGCGATATGGACAAGGCCATTGACTGGCTGCGCCAGAAAGGTCTTTCCCAGGTAGCCAAGCGCGCTACCCGCGCCGCCACTGAGGGCCGGGTAAGCCTGCGCCAGTCTGCCGACGGCAAAGTAGCCATGCTCACCGAAGTTCGCTGTGAAACCGACTTTGTTTCCCGTGGTGAAAAATTCCAGGCGTTTGCTGACCTTCTGGCCGACACCGCCTTTGAAAAGAACCCCGCAACCCCCGAGGAGCTGCGCGCTCTGGTTGAAGAACAGTTCCAGACCCTGCTTGCCCAGACCGGTGAAAACACCATTATCGGTCGCATCATGCGTATGGAACTTTCCCAGCCCGGTCTGATTGCTTCCTACATCCATACCAATGAAAAACTTGGCGTGCTGGTAGAGCTTGGCTGCGAAAAGGAAGAAACCGCCGCTGCCGAACAGTTCAAGGAACTGGGCAAAAACATTGCCATGCAGGTTGCCGCCGCTTCACCTCTGTCCATTGACGTGAGCTGCCTTGATCCTGCCGCTGTGGAGCGTGAACGCGAAGTGCTGCGTCAGAAAACCCTTGAAGAAGGCAAGCCCGAAAACATGGTTGACAAAATCGTGGACGGCCGCATCAAGAAATTCTATCAGGAAGTATGCCTGGTAGATCAGGCTTATATCCGTGATGACAAAAAAACCATTTCTCAGCTTCTTGACGAAGAAGGCAAGGCCCTCGGAGACAAAATCAGCATCCGCGCCTTCTTCCGCCTCCAGCTTGGCGAAGAATAAACCTGTCGCACATGCAGATTCAAAGGGAAGGAGCCTGCTCCTTCCCTTTTTTATGCTTTTACTTAATTAAGGTTCGACTGTTTTTTAAGCTGGGCAACAACGGGAGCCCCTGCCCCAGCGGGCGGAGTTCAGTCGTCCGGCGGGAAAGGCTCGTGTTGAGTCTGCCTGCAACGGCAGATCCTCGGACTGTACGATTTCAACAGTTTAATTTAAAGCGGGGTATAATATTTGGTCGGTCTTGCGGCAGGCAGTCCAATTTACCGGACTGTTTACCTGTGCTGCTCGCACCTATGCACCCAGAGTTTTACTGTTGTATCAAATAAAAAACAGCCGCGAGGCTGCTTTTTATTTGATACAGTGAAAAACGGTTTTAAATTCTGGTCAATTCACTGGTCAGCAACGACAGGTCGTCTTCCAGATTCTGCTCATAAATTTTGCTTACACCGCGCGGCAAAATACTAGGCAGAGGCGCAGGCTCCCGGCCGGCCAGGTTTGCGGACGAGGCGTCTTCTTCCGTATACCCGAAGGGAACCAGATTTTCAGCCGTCAACTCCCGCCCGTCTCCCTGAACTGCCTCCAGAAAATCATTACTGCCCAAGCCGGCCTGAGTGGTGACATCCGAACCGTCTTCAGTATAGTAAACCGAAGCCGGCACAGTGCCGCCCTGCACGCCTGAAAAGGCGGGCTTTCCCCCTTCAGGCATACTTGTCCATTCTTCATCAGCCTGCCCTGATGCAGGCCCAGCCCATGCCATTGCAGGAAAAAGCAATACAGCACAGAAGACACCCGCTTTGAGCAGAGAAACAGATTTTATGCAGTTAAAAAATTTCATTTTAACACCGTCAAATACATATATGACAATTTGTAAAAACTGACAATAATGTAACTGTGACTCTGAAAAATAGGGCTTTAATGCAATCAGTCAAGACTGTCAAGTTCAACAGCTCAAGTTTTCATTCCGGCGATAAGTCACTATAATTTCTAAAAAAACTCTAAAGATATCAGCGGAATATCTTTTTCGGAGAAAAAGTAATTTTTTGTTTTGAAATCTCCTGTTTTCCAATATTACGCCCTATAAAATAAAAAATAAGTTGAATAAACCTTAAATTTTCCAAACCGTAACCCCAAAAAAATGAACGCTCCCACTTGCCATTGTTATTGGATTTTAATAATACTCTAGGCGTGGGTGGCTTACTGCCGCGCAACTCGCCTTAAGTCGGGGAGTTTATATCTCAGAGGGCAGCTAGTTGTTTTAGTTGCTCGTAACCTAAAAATCATGGAGCTAATGATGACCAAAGCTGAACTGGTAGATGTAATCCGTAAAAAGGCAGGCCTTGAAACTAAGGCTCAGACCGAAAGATTTCTGGATGCCACTGTAGAGTCTCTTATTGAAGCCCTGCAAAATGGAGAATCAGTTTCATTCACCGGCTTCGGTAGTTTCAAGGTTGTGGAAAGGGCAGCGCGCAAAGGTCGTAACCCCCGCACCGGAAAGGAAATTGACATTCCTGCCAGCAAGGCCGTTAAATTTACTGTGGGCAAGCAGCTCAAAGAGTCTGTCAAGTAATTGGGATTCATCGCCTGGCTTAAAACCGCCCCTTGAGGCGGTTTTTTCATAATTGATATTTATTCCGGCTCCGAATAAACTTGTTGAGGTCCGGAATCAATTCCGGTTGATTGTTCCGGTCAGCAGAGGCCCCGTCGGCAAAGCCTGAGCACAAGATATTTTCAGCAGCTTGCGACAGCGCCTGACTAAAATACCTACCTGCATTTTAAGGATGTATCACATGAAAAAAAAACGTTTCCTGCCAGCTTTTATTTTTTTCATGGCTTTCGCCTTAAGCCTGCCCGTCCTGGGCGGCTGCGCCGCTCCAATCATTGGCGCCGCAACGGATGAACGCTCATTCGGCGACCATTTTAACGACACTCAGATAGAAGCTGCGGTAAAGCGCGCGGTTGTTTCCGCGCAAAAAAGCAAAATTCTGGACATCAATGTCTACAGCTTTTATGGAGATGTTTATCTGATTGGAGAGGCGGATCAGGGCCTGACCGACAAGGCCATGGAGGCCGCCAGAAGCGTGGACGGCGTGCGCTCCATCACCACCTACTTCTTCCCCCCCGGCACCATGACCAGCGCAGATCTGCTCACTGAAGCCAAAATCAATGAGAAGCTGCTCTTCGCCTCAGGGATAACTTCCTCCCAGGTGCAGGTAGATGTCTGGGGAGGGCACGCCGTGCTGCTGGGCATCCTTTCTTCACCGGGCGAAATAGAAAAAGTGCTGAATGTTGTTAAAGAAGTGCCGGAAGTAAAAAAGGTGAAGAGCTACCTCCGCCTGAGACCCAACGCTGTTTAAGCAAACGCCGGAGGCATTCGTCTCCGGCGTTTTGTCTCTCAAGCAACAGTCCGCCTGTAAGGCATGCGTTCAACTCCTTCATTAAGTCTGGCCGGAGTGGTGTCTGTGTTGCCTCCCCGTTTTCTGTCTGCTCTGACTCTGTGCATGATTCTGCTGCTGCTTAACGCCTGCATGGCCGGACAAAGCGCCGGGCGCATGTCGCCGGATGCAGTCTGGACTGACCTCTGCCGGCGCGGCGCAGAAAAACAGCTTTATCCACATCTGTTCAAGGCGGGAGAATTCCACTTATGCGGGCTGCTGCGCCTACCTGCCCCTGGAGATAAGGCCACCGGAGAGCTGGTTATATACATTGAAGGCGATGGGCGCATTTTCGACAAGCGGGGGCGGGTGCGTTCCCACCCGACCCCGCAATTTGCCCAGTCCTGCGAACTGGCTCTGAAAGATCCGGCTCCCGGTCTGCTTTATCTGGCTCGTATCGGACAGTTCAACTCCAGAAATCAGGGACGCATATTCCAAAA
>JAFQMU010000035.1 GCA_017421085.1 Desulfovibrionaceae bacterium
GACAGCAAGGTGGAAGAGTTGAAAAAGGCCATGGAAGGCGATGACCCCGAGCTGATTAAGAGTGCCATGGATGCTCTGGCCAAGGCCTCCCACAAAATCGCCGAACAGCTTTACGCCCAGAAAGCTCAGGACGCCGGACCCGATGCGGACAGCGCTTCACCCGGCAACAGCGCAAAGGCTGATGACGATGTGGTTGATGCTGATTATACGGAAGTAAAATAGCAACGCAAAAAGTCTCCTCTAACGCAAGGCCCCGGCTTAAGCCGGGGCCGCTGTATTTATGGCGCCGTGAACTTTCCTGTCTCCGTAAGTTTGAAACAGCACTGACAGTTCTGATAGAATATTGCTGCTGAGTGAGCGGGTCTTTATATATTTACTTGCAGCAGGCAGGCTTATACGATAATAATCGGCTATCCATGTAGGGGGGAAGCCGACTTTTACTCCATATTGAAAGCATAGCTATACACCCGCACAATTTATATTTGACTTTGTTGTTTTCCTGGGGGGTGGCAGGTACTACTCTATTTTTACTGGGGGTTGGGCAGGGGCTTATTCTGGCTGTGCGACAGAAAGATATTTTTTTCCAGGCAGTTCTCCTTTTTGTGCTGCTGCATGGTCTGCTGGATGTGAGTCTGCTCAGAATTGAAGGTTGCATGGCTATATTCTTACCGTTAGGCATTATATATGGGCGGGAATGGAGTAAACGTTCCCAGCTTTGCCTGTAAAATCATTTCAGGAATATAGGAGCTGCCTTTGAATGCGCGTACCATCACGTTAACAAGAACGGTGCATTTTAAAGCTGCGTGAAAAGCTGCAACCCTTTTGTGAAAATTACTCGCTTGATGAAGTCGCGTGTTCTGCTCGGCTGAGACGATAAAGATATGTCTAATTCCAAGGGAGCCTCGGTATCTGCTGTGAACAGATCCGGGGCTGGCGCAGGCAGTTCGCGTCTTCATGCGGGAATAACATTTCTTATCCCGGCAGTTGTTTGTTGATATGGGGTCAACTTCTGCCCCCTATTCCTGGGGGCGCAAGCGCTCCGCCATGTCACACCTGTTTTGCCCTTTTGGCGTTTTGCGCCGGTTCAGTCGAAAAAATTAAAACTCTCCATTGGAGCCTGACTGGCTACAATTACGACATGGGATAATATTCAGCCGGCTTTCCTCTTATCAGGAAAGGCCGGCTGTCGTTATATCAGTTCAGATTATCCGGGCTGTAAGCGGGCGGTTCAGCTTTGCCTTTCAGAAATAGTGAGTTTATCCGCAGGCTTTCCGGCGTTTTTCAGATATTCTTCCTTATAGCTGTCCATCAATTCCTTGAGGGCCTGCCCTATCTGGGTATACTGCACTTCCTTCAGGTTGGCCAGCGACACGCGCGCCGAGGGGTGGCTGGTGCCGAAACCCTTGCCCGGCAGCAGCACAACTCCGGCTTTGGCAGCCAGGGTAAACAGGAACTCATTGGGCTTAAGGCGCTTGAGCAGCCATTCGATGAAGGCGGGTTCATAGATTTTTTCGCCCAGCACCTCCATATCCAGCAGATGATAATAGTCCACGCTTTCCGCATCAAACTCGGGTTTGACCGGAGAATTTTTATACAACGCCTGCATCCGGCGGCGGATGACCTGCTGCATGGCTTTTCTGTATCTTTTTTCCTCATCCATCAATGAAAACAGAGAAAAAAGCACCATCTGCACCTGCGCCGGGGTAGCCAGCCCCGCAGTGTGATTAAGGGCTACTGCGCGGGAATCGGCAACCAGACGATCGATGAATTGCAGCTCACGCGGGTTGGTTGCAATGCTTTCATAGCGTTTATCCAGCTGTTGTTTCCGCTCTTCCGGCAGACTCTCAAGGGCGCGGTCAAGAATATTGTCTTCATGAACCCCGATGACTCCCAGGCGCCAGCCGGTAGCTCCGAAATATTTGGAGTAGGAATATACCAGAATAGTATTACGGGGACAGATGGCAAACAGAGAGGTAAACCTGTCGGCAAAAGTGCCGTACACATCATCGGTGATGATAATCAGATCGGGACGCTGCCTGACAATGTCAGCCAGATAGCGCAGGCTCTGGCTGCTGAGTTTCACTGACGGCGGATTGCTCGGGTTAACCAGAAAAAAGGCTTTTACTTTCGGGTCGAGCAGCTTGTCCAGCTCGTGCGGTGAATACTGCCAGCCAAGCTCCGGAGCGGCGTTGATATAAACTTCGTTCAGGCGATAATCGGCAAGGGCTGGGATTTCGATGTAGGGCGTGAATGTGGGCATGCCCAGCGCAATGGAATCGTTTGGCGAAATAATACCGTTTTCCCTCAGGGTGTTGAAAATATAGGTAATGGCGGCGGTTCCTCCTTCTACGGCAAAAAGCTTGAAACTGCCCTGAAAAGGATATTCTCCCACCATTTCCTGACGCAGATATTCGCCCACTATCTGCTCGGAAAGTTTCAGCATCCGGTCAGGCACCGGGTACATGCAGCCCAGAATCCCTTCAGTCATTTCGTATATGAAGGCTGGTGCGGAAAGACCGAGATGATCGCGAACATATGACACGCTGTCGCCCAGCATTTTTATGCCGGGTGTTCCCTGGTTATGGCTGAGGAATATCTCAAAGCGCTCTTCAATTCCGTTTAATTCAGGAAACCCGCCCACGCCTTCCGGCATATAGCTGAAAGAGCGTTCCGCTTCCTGCATGGCGAAACGGCCCCATTGAAAGAAGGCGTGGCGCGGCTCTGTGGCCATGAAGTTAGGGTTGCCTCTGCCTGCATTCAAAAGCAGGCGTCCGCTTTTAGCCGCGGTATCTGTGAGAAAGTTTTTTAATTCAAATGGACTGAGTTCAGAAAGGTCTTGAGTTTCCATATTGGTCATAATTACTCCTTGGTTTGTGCAGCTTTTGCGCTGTAAACAGGGGCGCGCGGCGGTCGCCTCAGGCAAGGGCCACCACCAGAGGGCCCAGAAGGGTTAAAAATACATTGGCCAGGGCGTAAGTAATGGCAAAAGGAACCGTGGGCACGCTGTTTTCCGCCTTATTCAGCACTTCCCCAAAAGCGGGGTTGGCGCTGCGCGCCCCTGACAGGGCCCCGGCAAAGACTGCGACGTTGTCATAGCGCAGCACATAACGCCCGAAAAGCATGGTGATGAGCAGGGGGATAATCGTAACCAGCACTCCGGCCAGGAAGATGGTCAGTCCTTCTGTTCTGACCGTGTGAACCGCCTGCATCCCGTAATTCAGGCCGACAACAGCCACGAACCCGGCCAGGCCCAGATCCTTCAGCAGTTGGGCCGCCTGACTGGGCAGAGCCCCCATATTCATATGGTGGGAGCGGAACCAGCCGAACAGCAGGCCGGAAAGCAGACAGCCGCCTCCGGAACCCAGGGTAATCGGAATGCTGGAGGCATGAACAACCAGCATTCCGATCAGCAGCCCGAAAACCAGACCCAGGCTCATAAAAACCATGTCCGTCTTGTCGCTCACTACTATCGGATAACCAACGGCAGCCGCGGCCCGGCGCACATCCTGCAAGGCGCCGTAGAGGGTTATGATGTCTCCTTTTGCCAGTTTTGTGTCCGGCTCGACGGAAATATTTTTGCCATTGCGGCAGATGCCGGTGATATAAAGGCCATGCCTCATTTCGGGGGTGGTCTGTTCACTGAGCTCTTTCAGCGTTTTCCCGGCAGCATTTTCATTGGTAAGTACAACTTCGCGGGCCTGAATTAAGACTTCCATATTGTCTTCCGCAGCAATTTCCCGACCAAGCTGGGCAGCAATATTAAGAATTGCGGAGCGGCGCCCGATTATCAGAATTTTATCATCTGCCAGGAGCCTGGTTGAGGGGGTAACCGGCACAACGTTAGAACCGCGTTTAATTCGTTCCACCGTCACCGGAGGCAGCCCGCAGCAGTCTTCCAGCTCCTGTACGGTTTTGCCCTCAGCCGGCCCGGCCGTGAAAATTCTCCCTACCAGGTGAGGAACGGCAAACTGTTCTCCCTGTCCCAGGATAATTCCGCCGCTGTGCTGCGCGGCCTCGGCTTTGAGCGCATCGTCACGGATGCTGCGACCCATGAACTTTTCCATCAGATTCACGCAGATGATAATGGCGCCGAAGGAACCGAAGATATATGTTACGCCATATCCTACGGAAATATTGGTCACCAGTCTGGCGGTTTCAGCCGCACTCAGGTTAAGGGCGTTGATCGCAGACTCGGCAGTTCCCATGATTGCAGACTGGGTAAGGCCTCCTGAGGCGATGCCGGCGGCCAGGCCTTTGTCCAGGTGAAGAAGCTTGGCCAGGACAATGACTGTAAGCAGACCGCTGAGCGCCAGCACAACCGCCAGAAAGATTTCCCGCAGCGACTTTCTGCCCAGAGACCGAAAGAAGGTGGCCCCGCTGGTATAACCTACTGCAAAAATAAACAGGGCAAACAGAATACTTTTGACTGTGTCGTTGATATGCACGTCAAATTGACTTAAAGCAACCGCAGCCAGCAGCGAGCCTGCCACGCCCCCCAGCTGGAATTTGCCGAAGCTCACCTTGCCGATCAGGTAGCCCAGCGCCAGAGAAAGAAACAGGGCGATTTCAGGCACTCTGCTGAAGATATTATGAATAAAAGCGAATAATGTTTCCATACTGTCCTCGTGTAACTGTATCATGTTATTTGTAAACAGATATAGACTTTATCATATAAATTTTTCTTTTTAAATAGAAATATATATTTACATTGGCTGTAATAATTATGACTAAGGGAGGAAAACAAGTGGGGAAGCGGTTGCCGGCGTTGCCGCAGTCTGATTAAAAACAATATGATTTTTTAAGGTATTATTGACTATAATGCACTTAAATCCGTATTTTTCAGGATATATATGCCATATATTTGAAAAGCTTTTGCTTCTCTTGTCCTGTCTCGACTTGTTTTGTCGATAACTTATGGTATACTGTCTTTTGTCTGCATCAAGGGACATTTTTTTAATTTAAGAAACTGGAAAGGAGAGTAGTAAGTAGTATGGTTACACCATCCAAAGGCGCCGGCCTTTCATTATTTCCGCTGACAGCTCTGGTGGTCGGATCCATTATCGGCAGCGGCATGTTTAATCTGCCGCAGAACATGGCTGAGAACTCGGGCGGGCTTGCCATTATCATTGCCTGGGTAATCACGGCAATCGGGATGCTCTGCCTCACCCGGCTTTATCAGAATCTTTCCCTGCGCAAGCCTGAATTATATGGGGGCCCATATGTCTATGCCCGGGAAGGCTTTGGAGATTTCGTCGGTTTTGCTGTGGCCTGGGGGCGCTGGATTGCCTCAATGAGCGGCAACGCCGGTTATCTGGTTATGCTCATGGCTGCTTTCGGCGGCTTCAGCGTATTCAGCTTCATTGGAAACGGGGAAAATCTGGCCGGTACCATCGGCGCTCTGATTGCGCTTTGGGTTACCCATCTGCTTTGTTTCATGGGGGTGCGTACAGCTGCTTTTGTCAACACCTTCATCACCCTGGCCAAGATGATACCCATTCTCTTCTTTATCGCTGTGGCCATCGCTCTGTTTAATTCAGATATCTTTGCCCAGAGTTACTGGGGGCCCGGAGGTCTGGAAGAACTGGTGCGGAATTTACAGAAAAATCTGGTGGGAGAAGGCAGCCTCGGCATTATTCTGAGTTCTCCTGAGGCCAGAGAAATCTTGTTTGCTCAAATTAAAGACGGCATGCTTTATACCGCCTGGGTTTTTGTAGGGGTTGAAAGCGCCAGTCTCTATTCCGCCCGCGCCAAGGACATGAAGACGGTTGCCCGGGCTACCGTGCTTGGCTTTGTGATTACCATGGTGATGTACATGTGCGTTTCCCTGCTTTCGCTGGGGCTCATTCCTCAGGCGGAACTCGCCAACATGGACAACCCCTCCATGCGCATTATCATGGCCACTGTGCTGGGCCCTGAGGCGGCCATGGTCATCAATCTGGGAGTGATTATCTCCATAGCAGGCGCATTCCTCGCCTGGACCATGCTGGCTGCCGAGAGCCTCTACATCACCGCCCTTCAGGATGACGACACCGGCCCCCGCTTTTTCGGGAAGACCAACTCCAAGGGGGCGCCCACTGTCGCCCTGTGGTGGACCAATATTGTGGTCAGCATAATGCTGATTATGTCGCTGATTTGGGGAAAGGGCTACAATGAGCTTATTCTGCTGGCGACCTCCATGTATCTGATTCCCTACTTCCTCAACGCCATTTACGGCATGGGCGTTGCTGCGAGCCCCGATGCCAAAGGCAGACGGGATATAAAGTTTTTAATTACCTGCCTGCTGGCCACTCTCTACGGGATGTGGCTGATTTTTGCTGGCGGGCTCGACTTCCTTCTGGTGTCCATGTTGCTTTATGCCCCCTGCATTGTATTGTTTTTGTATCGCAGGTATGCTGACAAGAAGCCGCTGGTCAAGAACTCGGAAGAGCTGGTCACTATTCTGGGGCTTTTCTTCCTTGCCCTGATTTCCCTTTATATGTTGGCGGCAGGGCATATTTCGCTGTAGCAACCGACAAATGAACGGCGGCGGGCTATACCTGCCGCCGTTGCTTTTTTATGAATGCGTCACATTTCAAATATCTGATAAGCGCATGTCTGTGCGGCAGGAACTGCCGCTATAATGCCGGTTCAAGTAAAATAGAAAGCTTATGTGAGCTCTACCGTTCCGGACAGGCTGTGCTGGTATGCCCCGAATGCCTGGGCGGCCTGAAAATTCCCCGCGCACCCGCTGAAATACTGGGATGCCGGGTTGTCGATTTCTCTGGAGGTGACGTAAGCGCCGCTTTCAGGCTTGGGGCGGAAAGGGTTTTGCAAATAGCTGTCAAATATGGCGTTGAGCTGGCCATATTAAAAGAGCGCAGCCCTTCCTGCGGCAGCCGTATGATTTATGACGGCAGTTTTTCCGGGCGTAAAATACCCGGTCAGGGGATTACCGCCGCTCTGCTGCGCAAAAACGGCATCACTGTTGTCAGTGAAGAAGATATTGCAGCAAGTCCTGATATTCTCTTAAAGTGAATATCGTTGATTATTCCATACTCCATGCCGCCTCGGCCCGGGCCTCCTGCTCTGCCAGAAAAGCAGCCTGAGCAGGGCTGAGTGGGGAGGCATGCGTGTTCTCTTCATAGCTTAACTGCGGCTGCATCTTGTCTGCCAAAAATTCCATACCTGCTTCGTTGTCGGCCCAGGCGCCGGATACAAGGGCATCGGGCAGGGGAATTCCATATGAAATCACAATCAGTTTGCCCGGCATATCTTCATCCGGCAGTTTCGCAACCGGGGAAATGCGGCTGCCCGGCTCTGAACAGGGCATAAAAATATATTCTGAGCGCAGCAGATTGATGCAGCATGGGGTTTTATTTCCGGTTATTCTTATCCAGCGCGGCCCGGGCCTTTGAGCAATGATGAATTCCCATTTATTGGGCGGGGAGATCACGGCCTCGCGTACCGCCTGTGAGCTGGAGTTAAAAACCGCCACAGTCAGAAAAGAACCGTTGGGCCCGGCATAAATCTGCCGCTTCAGCTTTTCGCTGAGAGAAGGAATGATTTCCGCTCCCGCGTATC
>JAFQMU010000036.1 GCA_017421085.1 Desulfovibrionaceae bacterium
ATGCCTCTCGATTCCGATGAATGGGTGAGCACCGCTCTGGTTGTCCGTGATTTTCCGGAAGATCGCTTCTTCCTGTTTGTAACCAGGCAGGGAATGATCAAGCGCTCTGCCTCGGCATTATACCAGCGTTCACGCAGAACAGGCATTATTGCAGTTTCACTGCGCGAGGATGATGAATTGATTGCAGTGCGGGAAGTAAATGATTCCAGTTCCGTAATCCTCACCACTGCTCAGGGTATGGCAATTCATTTTCCCTGCAAGGACGTGCGGCCTATGGGACGTTCTGCCGCCGGGGTAAAAGGCATTGCTCTTAAACCGGAAGACAAAGTGGTTGCCTGTGTAACCACTTTGGCCAGTGATGAACCCGAAATCATGACAGTATCAAAATTCGGGTTTGGTAAGCGCAGCAAACTTGAGCTTTACCGCACCCAGAGTCGGGGTGGAAAGGGGATAATCAACTTTAAGGTTACTCCTAAAACAGGACCTGTTATCGGGTCTTTGCCGGTATGCGATGACGATGGTCTGGTGCTGCTCACTTCCGACAATAAGATTATCCGTATCAGTGTGGAAGAAGTGCGTACAGTGGGCAGAGCCACTCAGGGGGTTCGCCTGGTGCGTCTTGATGACGGAGGCTGCGTTATTGGTGTTGATTCTGTGAATGAGCGCGATGAACTTGCTTCAATTTGAAGTTGAGCTGTTTTTTGATACAGGGTTATGAGTTTGCGCCTTTTATTAGCTGCAATATTACTGAGTTTTGGTTTTTGCCTTGGAGCAGGCTGCTCAGAACAAAAGGCGGAAGAAAGTTATCTTACGGAGGCTCGGGCTGCTTTCGGCAATAAGGAGTTTCTGGAAGCTGAAAAGCTTTATGAACGTTATCTGCGTCAGATTCCTGAAGGTGACGATCGCTGGGAAGCATGGGAAAGAGTAGCGTATATTGCAATTAATATTCGGCGCGATGAGGGGCTCGCCACTGATATTTATGAAGCGATGGCTCTGGAGTATGGCGACAGACCGGAAAAGTTTCAGGATGTAATGATGCGTCTGGCGGAAATTTATGAAATGAATTTCCGCTGGCAAAGGGCCCACAGCGCTTGGAAGCGCCTGCTTGCAACCCCAGATTTGCATCTGGAGAGAAAGGTTTCCGCCCATCTGCACCTTTCGCACATTTATCAGCGAGGCGAAGATTATGTAAATGCCCTGTTCCATCTGGAAGAATGCCTGAAACTGGAATTGCCGCCGGCAATCAGAGCTCAAGTCTTGTATATGCTTTCAACTGTCTATGCTAATCAGGGGGAAGTTAAAGCAGCTGAAGAAAGGCTGCTGGAGTTAAGCACGATGAGTGGGGCTCCAAATAATATTCAGGTGCAGGGCCTGTTCATGCTTGCAGACCTGATGGAAGAACAGGGAAAATTGAAAGAAGCCCTTGAGCTGTTCAGATCGATTGAAAACACATATCCCAATGTCCAGGCGGTTCAGGTCAGAATAAAGGCGCTTACTGAGATTAAAAGATAAAATGCTTAACATCAGTGTACTTTGGTTTGTTGGCGGCAGATTACATACCTGCAAAAATTTTTTTAATTTTTTTAAAAAAATATTTGACAAGCAGACGAAAATCG
>JAFQMU010000037.1 GCA_017421085.1 Desulfovibrionaceae bacterium
AAATAAATCATATGAAACAGAAACAGGGCAAAGCTATGTTGCCCTGTTAACAAACACAACGCTGTTTCGGCGCAGGCAGGGCAGGCCGCCTGCTCCGGATAATTGTTCTATAGACCATACTTGCATTATAGGCAAGCCGGCAGTTCACGGACAAATCCTCCCGCTCCCGCCCTGCCCCTTGCAGGCCTGCCGCAGTCATTCAGGCTGCGCCGGCCTTAAACGCACCGATTGGCCATAAACACTCCGGCGCATACCAGCACAACCCCTGTCACAATGTCCGCAGTGATGGGTTCATTCAGGATGCAGGCGCCCAGAACGACCGTTACTCCTGGAATGAGGTTGATAAACAGGCTGGCGCGTTGCGCCCCGAGATAGCAGACTCCCTGATTAAACCAGACAAATGATAAAACTGTGCAGCAAATTACGATATAAACCAGACACAGCCACACCTGCCAGGAATAATCGGTGAAACTGACAAACACCCCTTCCCAGGCCGCAAAAGGCAAAAGCATTATGCAGCCGAAAATACAGGTAAAGGTAATGGCGGTAAGCGCCGATAAATCCGCTGCCAGCTTATTCAGCAGCGAATAGGCCGTCCAGGTAAGGGCGGCGCAAACCAGAAACAGATCCCCTTCGCTCAGGGCATCGTGAAAAATGCTGCCCAGGTCGCCCCGGGTAACTACATACATGGCCCCGCCCGCTGCGATAAGAATTCCCAGGGCCTTGAGGGGCGGCATCGGCTCTCTGAAAATAATCCTGGCGAGAATTGCGGTAATCAGGGGGTTGGTGGTGATGATAACCGCCGCCCGTCCAGCCGAAACGGTCTGCAACCCGTTAAAAAAGAAAAAGTTATAGAGAAACGCCCCGGTCATTCCCAGCAGCAGCAGCGGCGCCCATTGCCTGCCCCGGGGCATCTGTCTGCCTGAAGAGAAATTCCAGACAGCAAATAAAATTGCCCCTGCCAACAAAAAACGAATAAAGGCGGCGGACATGGGCGGCACGGAAGCCGCGACAACCCGCCCGGCCACATACATGCCGCCCCAGAAAATTGCAGTTAAAACCTGCTTGACATAAATGATTTCAGGAATCCGGCTCATGATATCCGGCGCTCCGCTGATGCAAAGGCAAAATTTTATCGTGCTCACTTCCGCGCCGGCAGAGCGCCCCCTCGCAAAAAGAAGGGAACCACAAGGCGCTCCCTCATGGTTCCCTCTGACATCCTTATCCGGGCAAGTTAAACAACGCCCTGTTCAATCATGGCATCAGCCACTTTACGGAAACCGGCAATGTTTGCTCCAAGCACATAGTTGCCGGCCTGGCCGAATTCTTCAGCGGTGTTATGGCAGCTGTTGAAAATGCCGGCCATAATCTTCTTCAGTTTGGAATCAACTTCATCAAAGCTCCAGCTCTGCATGCTGGCATTCTGGGCCATTTCCAGCTGGCTGGTAGACACGCCGCCCGCATTGGCCGCCTTGCCGGGGCCATAGGCGATTCCGGCATTGACGAAGGCTTCCACCGCTTCTGGGGTAGAGGGCATGTTTGCGCCTTCGCTCACGCAGAGACAGCCGTTTCCGAGCAGGTCGCGGGCATCATCGGCATTGAGTTCATTCTGAGTGGCGCTGGGGAAAGCAGCCTGGCAGGGCACGCTCCACACCTGGTTGCGGTTGGGCGCATAGTTTTCCGCTGCGGTGTACACAGCGCTCTTATTCAGTTCAGCGTAGCGGGTAAGGCGGCCGCGCTCAACTTCCTTAATCTGCTTCAACAGTTCAATATCAATGCCGTTGGGGTCGTAGATAAAACCGCCTGAGTCGCTCACAGTAACCGGCCTGGCGCCGAGCTCATGCAATTTTTCCACAGTATAGATGGCTACGTTGCCCGAGCCGGATACAGTGCATACCTTGCCCTCAAGGGAATCGCCGCGGGCTTTCATCATGTTTTCGGCGAAGTAGACGGAGCCGTATCCCGTAGCCTGTTTGCGGGCCAGCGAGCCGCCCCAGAGCAACCCCTTGCCGGTGAACACCCCTTCGTACAGCCCGGTGAGTTTCTTGTAATAACCGAACATATAACCGATTTCACGGGCCCCTACCCCAATATCCCCGGCCGGAACGTCAGTATGGTCATCTACATGGCGGTAAAGCTCGGCCATGAAAGCCTGGCAAAAGCGCATGATTTCGTTGTCAGACTTGCCCTTGGGGTCAAAGTTGCTGCCGCCCTTGGCGCCGCCGATGGCCAGACCGGTAAGCGAGTTTTTAAATATCTGTTCAAATCCGAGGAATTTCAAAATACCGAGATTTACACTGGGGTGGAAACGAATTCCGCCCTTATAGGGACCAATGGCGGAATTGAACTGAATGCGGTAACCGGTGTTTACCTGCACATTGCCATTATCATCCACCCAGGGAACCCGGAAAATAATCTGTCTTTCCGGCTCAACAATCCGCTGAATAATGCTGTGTTTCATATATTTGTCGGTGCTTTTGAACAAAGGACGCAGTGAAACCAGCACTTCTTCCACAGCCTGATAGAATTCCGGTTGGGCAGGCGATGTTCTGGCCAGATGATCCAGGGTTTCCTTAACGTAAGGCATAAAGCCGACTCCTAAAGGCAAAAGATTAATTAAAAGGCAGCCTGTTTTGGAAAGCATGTTTGCCGCCATGCTCGCCACCGGCAAGCAAAACCGCGCCGTTGCTCAATTGCCGAAATATATTGCACGCGAAGCTGCCCAGCCTGTACGGTACTTTTTCATATGCTTTTTTTGGGTTCAACGCAAGAGCCAGAGCCATGGTTTGCAAGACCTTTTTCCGAAATTTCTCCTGCATTTCCCGTTTCATTCCCCGGTGTAGCGTCCTGTCCGCCTTATCCTGTCAGCCTGCATAAAAATTGAAAGCGCAAAACTCTTTTCATTACTCCCAATCACGGCTATAATCACTTGATTATCAATGGTTTGCCTTATGCAGCCGCCAGTTGGCAGCGCGAACATACTCATCTTTAAGGAGGAAGCGCATGAGCTCCACACCTCAATCCAGGCTGGACCTGCTTGTAGATTTTATTTCCATTCCCAGTGTTACCCAATCGCCGGAAGAGGATCTGGCCGGAAAATTTGTTTATGACCGTCTGGCTTCGCTTGACTATTTTAAGGAAAACCCGGACCATCTCACCCTTTACCCCACTCCTCTCGAACGCGACAGCCGCCCCCTGCACACGGTTTTTGCCCGGGTGATGGCCCCGGTGCCTACCCCCCGCACAGTGGTGCTGATCGGGCACTTTGATGTGGTGGAGGTTTCCATGTACGGGGAGCTGCGCGATCTGGCGTTTTCTCCCCACAAACTGCACGAAGCCCTGAAGCATAACGCCGACCTGCTTGACCACAAGGCCCGCGCGGATCTGGAATCGGGCCGCTTTTTATTCGGCCGCGGCAGCATGGATATGAAATGCGGGCTGGCCCTGGGCATGGAGCTGCTGCGCGACTTCAGCGAAAACCGCAACCTGTTCGATGTAAACCTGCTGCTGGTGGCTGTGCCTGACGAGGAAAACTCCTCCGCCGGAATGCGCGGCGCCGTAAAAGAACTGGTGCGCCTGCAGGAAAAGGAAGGCCTGGAATATATCTGCGCACTGAACACAGAACCTTCCGAGCCGGGCCGCCCCGGCGCGGTTAATCAGGTAATTTTCACCGGAACAGTGGGCAAAATTTCTCCGGTGTTCCTGTGCGTCGGACAGGAATCGCATGTGGGCAACTATTACCGCGGTTTGTCCGCTCCGCTTCTGGCCGCTCAGGTGGTGGCTCTGGCGGAAGCCAACCCCGACCTGGCCGACCCGGCCGGCGAGAACACCTGCCCGTCATGGATATGCCTGGGCATGGAAATTCTGCGTGAAAGCTATTCAGTCACCGTGCCCAACCGGGCCGTAGCCTACTTCAACGGTTTTTCCATAAACAAAACCCCGGCCCAGATAATGAATGAAATCAGGCATATTGCCGCAGTGAGCATTGAACGCTGTCTCGGCAAGGTGCAGCATACTTCCGATGCTCTCCTGCAG
>JAFQMU010000038.1 GCA_017421085.1 Desulfovibrionaceae bacterium
CTCTCTGCGCTCTTTCCCCCCTCACCCCACGGGATATAAGTGAAAGCTTTAATATATGCCTGAAGCTCCTGAAAAAATGCGATTTTCTCGAAATCATGAGCTTTGTGCTCCACCCTCCGCGTGACCTGCCCGGCAGCCGGGAAGCGGCTGACGCCTTGGAACAGTTTATCGAGCTATGGGTAAAATCCGGCCTGAAACCGGAACAAATTCTGCTTGAAAATCAGCCGGGGGACAATCTGTCCTTTCTGCTTGCGACAGCTGACAGGCTGGGTTCAGGACTTTGCTTCGACTTCGCTCACTGTCACATGGGCAGGCCCGCCGCTGAAGCGGATATTTGCGACTATGCCGCCCAATCAGAGCTCTGGCATCTCAATGCCCCGGGCCCCGCACTGGACGGGCATGCCCCGCTGACCGCTCTGAGCATATCGCAGAAAAAAGCGTTGTCCGGTTTGCTGAGCAAATCCGGACAACGCACATATACGCATTCTTCCCACGTGCTGATGCTGGAGCTGTTTGAATGGTCAAAAATCGAGCAAAGCATGCCCGTTTTGGAGGAATGTATTTCTGCAAGCGTTCTTTATTGAAAGACTTATCAAGTCATGAACATCAACTCAGCCATCTCTCAGGTTGTCGCTTCAGCTCGCCAGACGCCTGCCCAGCTCAAAGGCGGCTTCCAGTTCTTTTGGAAAGACTTCCCGATTTCGTTTCTGTTTGGCCTCCACATCAAACAAATCGGTATCATAAAGTGAATAGTCAGCAAATTGCAGAGTATCGCAGGAAAGAAACAGCTCGCACGGCCCAAACAAAAACTGCATTATCTGCCTGGCCCTCTGAACAATGGCGGTTTTTCCATATTCTTCCATTTTTGCTTCTGGAACATTCATCGTATAAATAAGGGCTGACGACTTTTTTGTAGGGGCAAGCGGCTTTTTCCGGTTGCTGTATAAAAAGTATTGAAACCATAAACGTTCCATGAACGCCCGCATAAATGCGCTCTCAGTTCCGAAATAGAAAGGCGTTCCCAAAACCAGCGAGTCCGCCCGATGACACTGGTCAAGCAGCTGGGTAAGATCATCGCGCACCGCGCAGCGCCCGTAGCTCGCTCCCCCAATCCGCTTGCAGGCAAAACAGCTTACACATCCCGTATATTGCAAATCTGCCAAGTGAACCAGCCGGGCCCCGGCTCCGGCTGCCTTCGCACCTTCAACAACCTTTTCCAGCAGCTGCCCGGTATTCCAGTCCCGGCGGGGGCTTCCGTTAATTGCAATCAGCTCCATATCCATTTCTCCTTGATGTGTTTTTAACAACAATAACAAAAAAGAAACTGCAAGTCACGGCTGCCCCCTTTGCAGAGGGCGTAAGCAAAAACTTTATTCTGAGCGGAAACTTTGCTATTCTTTTTAAGGGGCAGGCTGGAACTCCCTTCAAGTCTTGCGCCGGCCTTGTATTCCCGGACGGGGTCAGCGCCTGCACTGTGAACAAAAGCGCGCTTTCCCGGCGCAACTGAATTTTTTAATACTACCAGCTTGAAAGAGGAAGAAATGTTTAGAAATGCCCTGACGCGCCTTCCCGGGCGCTCTGTAATAGATGGATTGAGCGCCTCGCCCTGCGCGGGCAGGCCCGATTATCATAAGGCGCTGATGCAGCACAAAGCCTATGTTGAGGCCCTGCAAAACTGCGGACTGGAAACAACCTGCCTGCAAGCCCTGGAAGACTTTCCTGATTCCTGCTTTATTGAGGATGTGGCCGTTCTTACTCCCAAATGCGCTATTATCGCCAATCCGGGCGCTCCGACCCGCAGAAGAGAACCGGAGTATGCGCTTGATGCGCTCCGCCGGTATTACGAGTCCGACCAGATTTGCTTCATCAAGTCAGGCAATCTGGACGGCGGAGATGTGCTGATGGTGAGAAATCATTTTTATATCGGGCTGTCAGGCAGGAGCAACCAGGCAGGCTGCCTGGAGTTTATCAAATATCTGGAAAGATTTGGGCATAGCGGCGAAATAGTGCCAGTAACCGAAGGCCTCCACCTGAAAACCGGCGTATCCTGGCTTGGAAGCAACCGGCTGCTGCTCACAAAAGCCATGGCCCGACAGAAGGCCTTTGCTGCGTTCGAGCATATTGTGGTTGCCCCGGAGGAAGCTGCTGCCGCCAACTGCCTGTGGATAGACGGCAAAGTCATCATGCCTGACGGCTACCCCTCAACTGCAAGGGCTTTGCAGAATGCAGGGCATCATATCATCAAAGTTGATATTTCAGAATATGAAAAGCTGGACGGTGGTTTAAGCTGCCTTTCCCTGCGATTTTAAACAGTGATTCAAACGCTTGGGCAGCGGCAATCTCACCATGGGCGCCCGCTCTCAACCGCTAAATGCCCCTGCGAATGAGGATAGCCCCAGGCAGGCTCAAAAACGGGCAGCCAGAGTTTATTATATTCTGCGCCGCAATGGAAACAAAAAAGGCCGCTGCGTAACAGCGGCCTTCAACTTATATTCGAATTAATGGTGCCGAGGGAGAGAATTGAACTCCCGACACGGGGATTTTCAGTCCCCTGCTCTACCAACTGA
>JAFQMU010000039.1 GCA_017421085.1 Desulfovibrionaceae bacterium
GTAGGTAACGCCTTCAACACCGATGCTCCAAATCTTGGCAGCTTCTTCGGAGTAGAACATAGCGTCAACAGCGCGGACAACCTGCTCAAAGTCCTCGCGCTCTGCGGTGGGAGCGACTTCCCCCTCTTTGAATATGATCCGGAAGAAAAACGTTATGTTGCCCGCCATCACCCGTTTACAGCAGCAAAAGATGCGGATCTGGAACTTTTGAAAACCGGCAGCCCTGATAACTGGGAACAGGTGAAGGCCAAGGCTTACGACCTTGTGCTCAACGGCAACGAGCTTGGAGGCGGTTCAATCCGTATCCACAGTGAAGATAACCAGAAAATCATGTTCAATGCCCTGGGGCTGAATGCGGAAGATGCCGAAGAAAAATTCGGTTTCCTCCTGCGCGCTCTGGAGTTCGGCGCGCCGCCGCACGGCGGGATCGCCTTCGGTCTGGACAGAATGATTATGCTGCTCGCCGGGGCAAGCTCCATTCGCGATGTGATTGCCTTCCCCAAAACCCAGAAGGCTCAGTGCCTGCTTACCAACGCCCCCAACTCCGTGGCGCCGAAGCAGCTGCGCGAGCTGCACCTGCGTTTGCGGGAAAAAGCCCAGGAATAACAAGTCAGGGGGAGGGGCGATCCCTCCCCCTTTTTAAGTTGAGATACATTGCTCTGTCTGATGAAAGCCGGCTGCGCCCGGCGCCTGAGCTGCCGAAAAATTCAAAGTTTTAATAATCGCCCGGCTCGGCGCAGAACAAAGATAGGATGTCGATTTCTGCATATGCACCGGGAACAGCCGAATCGGGCAAATGTCATCTCTGAAAGTGCAGCATTAATAAAATCCAGACCGCATTTACCGTTGCTGTCAGCAGATTTAACAACCCAATAACCGCACAGTATTATGAATCAGCCCCAACTGTTAAAACCCGGCACGTTCAAAGTTACCGCCCAGGACGGCAAGGCCCGTTGCGGCGAGCTGCACACCGCTCACGGCATTATTCATACCCCCATATTCATGCCGGTGGGAACAGTAGGCTCAGTCAAGGCCATCGCCCCTGACGACCTCGCAGCTATCGGGGCGGAAATAATTCTCGGCAACACCTACCACCTTTATTTGCGTCCAGGTGATGAACTGATTGCGCGCAGGGGAGGGTTGCATGAATTCAACGCCTGGTCCGGGCCCGTTCTTACCGACAGCGGCGGCTTTCAGGTGTTCAGCCTGAATGAACTGCGTAAAATTACCGAAGAGGGGGTGCACTTCCGCTCACACATTGACGGCTCCCGCCATTTTTTCACTCCGGAAAACGTGCTGCAGGTTCAAAGAAACTTAAACTCCGATATCATGATGGTGCTGGATGAATGCGTAGCCTACGGGGCCAGCCGGGAATATACCGCCAAATCGCTGGAGCTTACCACCCGCTGGGCCAAGCGGGCCAGAGCGGCATATCCGGCCGGAACATCCGCAAATCTGCTGTTTGGCATCGTGCAGGGTGGATTTTATCAGGATCTGAGGGAAGAGTCCGCCCGCCAGATTACCGACCTTGACTTTGACGGCTATGCCCTGGGTGGCCTCTCGGTAGGAGAATCCAAGGCCGAGCTTACTGAATTTGTGTATTTTTCCACCCCTCTTCTGCCGGCAGACCGCCCCCGCTACTTGATGGGCGTGGGCACTCCCTTTGATATCATCAACGGAATCGCTGCCGGTCTGGATATGTTCGACTGCGTTCTTCCTACCCGCAACGCCCGCAACGGCACCCTCTATACCTCGCAGGGAAAAATCAATATAAAACGAAAGGAATTTGCCGAAGACGACTCCCCGCTGGATCCGCGCTGCTCCTGCTACACCTGCCGCACCTTCTCCCGCGCCTACCTGCGGCATCTTTACACAGCTGGAGAGCTGCTCTCCTTCCGGCTTAACTCGCTGCACAACCTGACCTACTTTCTTGATCTGGTGCGCGGCGCCCGCAACGCCATTAAAGAAGGCCGCTTTGCTGCCTATCGGGCTGAAGTGGAAGCCTGCTATCCTGAAGAAGCGGCTCAAGTCAGCAAGAGTATTAACTAAATAATTTTTTAAAGCATCAGCAAGTGATGATTTTAAGAAAAAATTTAATATTTTCAATATGCTCTATAAAAACGTCATTATAAAGTAACACTATCTCATCAAGTTCAACGATGACAACTTCGCCTGATTCAGGCTTTTCATAAACGCGTTCTGCAAAAACTCTTACCCAGCGCAAAACAGCCGGGGGCGAAACCTGAAACAACCGGGCAATAGCAGACAGGGACAGGCCCATTGTATAAAGCGTGATTGCAAGAGCTTTTTCCCTTGCCGGTCTCCCTCTTGCTGTAGTTAAGCAGATACCCACATCCTTTACAACGGCAGCATTGCTTTCCCAAGACTTTCCCGTTCTGTAAACTGCGCCTCCATGGCATTTGGGACAATTGGGCTTTGCTGTAGTGCTTCCATAGCTCTCATTCATGAGGAGAACTGACATATTTATATTATTTTATTAATACCATCTAATGCTCCTTTTTAAAAAGATAAAGAGCATTCGGGCACTTTTCAGCAGATTCCTTCAACCGCATGCCTATTCCTCTGGGATATGCAAAAGTCTGTCTACCCCTGCATTTGGGCCCCGCCATTGCTGTTTTCAGGTAAATCCCAATAGAGCTGCAACTTTACTTTAAAAAAAAGAAAGGGTTATGACCTTTAGGTCATAACCCTGAAATTCTGGTGCCGAGGGCGGGACTCGGTACCATCGAGAACCTGACTACAGCTAATTACCTGTAACTATTAACTTTTTTGTCTGATTCAGAATTGCCGGTGTCACAGCAGACCGGCACACATTGAACCCAGAACAGACGTTTTTATTTCCAA
>JAFQMU010000040.1 GCA_017421085.1 Desulfovibrionaceae bacterium
AGGCAGGGGTTCTGTTTCATATACGTCAAGGGCTGCACCGGCTACGATGCCGTCTGCAATGGCCTGAATCAGGTCTGCTTCGTTAATTACCCCGCCTCTGGCGCAGTTGACAATGCGCATCCCCTTTTTCATTTTGGCAAAGGTGTCTTTATTGAACATGTTCACTGTCTGCGGAGTCTTGGGCAGATGCAGGGTAATGAAGTCGGCTTCAGCCAGGATTTCGTCAATTTCACAGGCTCGAATGCCCAGGGCATGCACGGTATCCATATTAATGAAGGGGTCATACGCCAGCACCTTCATTTCCAGAGCCAAGGCGCGTTTGGCCACGCCGGTGCCGATGCGCCCCAGGCCGAAAATCCCCAGAGTTTTCCCGCGCACTTCCACGCCGGTGAATTTGGGGCGTTCCCATTTCCCTTCATGCATGGACTGGTAGGCCTGAGGAATGTTGCGGGCAAGGCCAAGCATCATGGCCACAGTGTGCTCGGTAGCCGCCATGGTGTTGCCTTCCGGGGCATTGAGAACGATAATGCCGCGTCTGGTGGCGTATTCAACATCAATATTGTCTACACCTACTCCAGCCCGTCCGATCACTTTAAGATTTACGGCCGCATCCATAACCTCGGCGGTAACTTTGGTCTCGCTGCGCACAACCAGACCGTCATATTCCGGGATAATGCGGATAAGCTCCTCAACGGGCAGTTTGGTTTTGACGTCAACTTCAAATTGTTCCCGCAGCAGGGCTACGCCCTTTTCGGAAACAGGATCGCTTACCAGAATTTTCATGTTTTTAACCTCCAGTGCAAGGGAGAATGGAATTTTATCGGAATGCCCAGTCAAGCTGCCGGGAAACAAATAACCTAACTTCTTGATAAACTTTGTTCAAGTATTTTTTGCATTTTTTCCGGCTTAAGTTGTTGCGGGGCTGTTCTCGCCCCGGCAGATTTTGGAGATGAGGCCGTAGGAATTGCCGGAATTTTGAGGGCTGGTCTATTCTGCACCGGAATTTTCAGTGTATGGCTTTTAGTAATTAAAAGGGCTGCCTGCGCAGCCCTGTCTCATTCGTTTAAAAATTCTTTGAATTCTTTACCCGGCTTGAAAAACGGCAGTTTCTTGGCCGGAACCTCCATAAGCTCTCCGGTTTTCGGGTTTCTGCCGGTATAAGATTCATAGCTGCGGACAGAAAAGTTGCAGAAGCCGCGAATTTCAACCCTGCCTCCACTGCACAGAGTCTTTTTCATCTCGTCAATCAGAGTGTGCACCATAATATCGGCTTCTTCCTGAGATATCTGGGTTCGATCGGCCAGTTGCTTTATCAACTCGCTTTTATTCACTTCTCATCCTCCTGGAAAAGAGTGTGGAAACTGAGATTTATCTTTACCCTGATTATATTATAAATAATCATATTTTGTAAAGGCTGGGATAAAATTTTGTTTAACTGGCGCTGAAACTAATTTTATGAATAAATACATTGTGTTATAGTGCGATGTTTTCAGAGTTTCATTTGTAACTGTAAATGTGCCTGGCGTTGAAGACTGCCTATCTGAATAAGACAGGCCCATTTTTTATGGCCTCTGTTAAGCCGAGCCGCAGACCTTTTATTTTATCTGCAATTTCCCTGACGTTTTTGCTGGCAGGACAGTCAGGGGTGAGTTTGGTAAATGCCTCCTGCTTGCGCACGGCGTCCATGACAGCCTTATCCTGTTGCACAAAGCCCAGAATATTGGGCGCAAAGCCTAAAAAGTGCTGGGTGGCCCCGCACAGGCGCTGGCTGGCGAGTTCAAACTCCTGTTTGCTGTTCACCTGATTGATCAGAATTTGAAAATCAGTGAGCCCGTAGC
>JAFQMU010000041.1 GCA_017421085.1 Desulfovibrionaceae bacterium
GCCCTGCCGATACCCCCACGGCGCAAGGCATGCTGTTGCAGTTCCAGTGCAGATAAGGAACAATGATGGTTCCCCCGCCAATGCCCACCAGGCTGCAGAAGCCTCCTATCAGCACGCCGGCAACCGCCGAGACAGCAGCCGCAACCGGTTTTTCCCGCTGAGCCGCCTTGAAGCCGGTAAGCATGCGCAGGGCAAGCGCAAAAATAAACAGAGTAAAGAATGCCTTTAAAAACAGGGGGTTGATGCGGGTAGCCACGCTTGAGCCTGCAAGAGTGCCTGCCACCAGCCACGGAGCAAGGCCTTTAATTAAATCCTTGCGCAGGGGGATGCGCCTGTGATGGGATAAGGCGCTGGAAAAGGATGTAAAGGCAATGCCGGCCAGTGAGGTTCCCACAGCCAGACGGTAAATTTGCCCGGGCTCAACCCCGAGCAGCGAAAAGGCCAGGCTGAGCAGCGGCACCATGATAATGCCGCCGCCTATGCCCAGAAGGCCGGAGAAGAAACCGCCGACCAATCCTACGGACAGGAAAAGCATAGTTGCCTGAATCATTTCAGATATCTCCGCACAGCAGTCAGGTTGAATAGCCGAAATATCAGACTGTCTGTTCGGCAGTCGATGCCGGGTCGGCCTGAACCGGTTGCTTAAACCCTCTCTGTCGCAACCTTCAGTGCTGCCACGCCCGCACGGCCATACTTAAAACAAAATCCATATCTTTTGGATAGCATGCTTTCGCACCCCACCGGGCTTGCGCTTTCAGGGGGGGGCGGGCTAACCGCCCAGTCCCCCCCGGATTATTTCTGCCGCAGGTGCGCCCGCCTGAAATACCGCCGCCCGGACGACAGCCCCGGGATTTCTGCGGAGAGCATGCAGCCCGCCGAAATTGCCCCCGCGCCTGCCGTGCGCCGCAGTGAGCGCATTTTTCCAATTAAACAATTGCAAAATCATAATGCGGGCATACGGCTTTTTCAAGCTGAGAATCAGCCGCCTGAAAAAATACTTGCTTATCGTGCCCAAAAAACATAAATTTTTGTTCCCTGAATCAGGGGAAAATATGCCTTCCCGAGGGGGAACAAGTTTATGAGTATATACTATAATCCAATTATCGAAACCATGCCCAGAGCTGAGCTGGAAGCTTTGCAGGTAAGAAAACTCAGAGAGCTGATAGCCCACCTGCAAAATTCCCGTTTTTATGCCGAGCAATTCAAGGAAATGGGGCTCGGCCCTGAATCGGTAAAAACTCTGGCCGATTTACGAAAATTCAAATTTACCACCAAGAAGCATTTACGCGCCGCCTACCCCTACGGCATGCTGGCTGTGCCTAAAGACGACTGCGTGCGTCTGCACGCTTCTTCCGGCACGACCGGCGTGGCAACGGTAATTCTGCACACCCAGGGAGACATTGACCACTGGGCCGACCTGATGGCCAGAAGCCTCTATGCCGCCGGGGTGCGCCGCAGCGATATTCTGCAAAACACCTCCGGTTACGGCATGTTCACCGGCGGACTCGGCATTCATTACGGCTCCGAGCGTCTGGGTTGTCTCACCGTTCCGGCCGGGGCGGGAAACACTGAACGCCAGATAAAATTTATGTTTGACTTCGGGGTCACTGTTGCCCACATCATCCCTTCCTACGCGCTTTATCTGGCCTCTTATCTGGAAAAACACGGCATTGACCCGAAAACCCTGCCCCTGCGCATAGCGGTTATCGGAGCTGAGCCGCATACGGAAGAAACCCGCCGCAAGGTGGAAAAATTTCTTGATGTCAAGGCCTACAACTCTTACGGTCTCTCTGAGATGAACGGCCCCGGTGTTGCTTTTGAATGTGTGCACCAAGCCGGAATGCACATCTGGGAAGACGCCTATATTGCGGAAATTATCGACCCGGAAACGGGCGAGCCCCTGCCAGACGGCGAAGTGGGCGAGCTGGTGCTCACCACCCTCGACCGCCGCGGCATGCCGCTGCTGCGCTACCGAACCCGCGACCTGACCCGGTTCATACCCGGCGAGTGCGCCTGCGGGCGCACCCATCGCCGTCTGGACAGAATGCTGGGCCGGGCTGACGACATGCTGATTATCAAGGGCGTGAATGTTTACCCCATGCAGATTGAGCAGGTGCTCATGGGCATTGAGGAAGTGGGCGAAAACTACGTCATTGAAATTTATAACGATGGAATCATGGACGACCTGCGAATCAAGGTCGAAGTGGCCTCCAAGCACTTTGTGGAAGACATGCGCGCCCTGCGCTCCCTGCAACAGTTGATTACAACCCGGCTCAAGAATGAAATTCTCTTCACTCCCAAGGTCGAGCTGGTTGAACACAACTCCCTGCCTGTGTCGGAAGGCAAGGCCAAGCGGGTGGTAGACCTGCGCTGAGGCTTTTCCTCAGGGCAATCGCTCACGCCGCAGCCTTCTCCCGCCGCAAAACAGAAACAGCTCAATCCTGCAAACTTTCAGAACCCCGCGCCCTGCGCGGGGTTCTGAGTCTCCTGTCTATAAATAAGTCCCGGATTGTCAAAGAGCCCCGTCTCATGGGAATTCCCTTTGAAAAGAGACGCAAGTCCTCCCTCCGGCAAAGGCCCCTCCCTTGGTGCGGAGCGCAGGGTTCACCATACAAAAAAAGGGGCGCACTGTAAAAACACGCCCCTTTTTGCCGGAAACTGATGAACAAACCTGCTACACATCCATAAAGATAATCGGGTTGCCCTGCTTTTCCACCAGCCTGACCAGATCGTCCACCGCAATCCAGACCGTGGCCGTGTTGGTGTTTGGGTGAATGCCGATGAACTCGTAGCTTTTGAGCACGTTGTCAATAACCACCGCCACCTGGTGATTTTCGTCATTAATCACCCCAAACGGGGTAACCGCGCCTTTGGTAAGCTTTAAATATTTATACAGGTCGTCCTCGCTGGCGAAGCGCAGCGGGCGGCTTTCCAGCTTGTCTTTCAGCTCTTTCAGGTTGACCTGCTTATCTTTATCCATAACTACCAGAAAGTAGTTTCTTTTTTTGTCATCGCGCAAAAACAGGTTTTTGACCACGTTGTCCGGGTGCTTGATATCCACGCTGATCATCTCTTCTATCGTGTAAACAGGCGGATGTTCGGTGAGCTCATAGCTGATCTGCATTTCATCCAACAGAGAATATACTGCCTGAACCACATCTGACATATGCTAATCCTTTGCACGGCTTAAGCCGCAGAATGAGGCGGCCTCCTCAACTGCATTAAATTTCAATGCGTCTGCTTTATCAGAATATTGCGGGTTTGTCATAAACAATTCGCAACAAATATCCGCCTGCCCGGGAGGCCGCCCAGACTGTCCGGCTCGCTTGGGGGGGGGAGGGGCGGCGCTGCTCCGCCCCACAGCCAGTCTGCAAACTGAAAGACGGCGGCAAAATATATTGCCGCCGTCTCAGGCAAGAGGGGCAGTCGCAGTTGCGGCTGCCGCAGGACGGCACTTTCAGACTGCTCTCAAAGATATTACATAATCAGTTTTTCAAGCTGACCATGTGCCGGAAACTGGTTTCGCATTATTTCCGGCAGCCTGCCCCCACGCCGCCCGAAGCGCAGGCGGCGGGAGGCAGCGGAAGCTGTTACCGCTTCACGATTTAATTATGAGACGGCTTCTAAAACTCATAGCGGAAGGTGGCAAACACCCCATGGGACAGGGTGTCTTCGCCGGTTTGCAGATTATAATCAAGGCCAACCTTCACATCATCATTGCCGAAATCAAGGCCGAGCTGGCCGGAGTAGATAACATCGTCCACCACTTCCGCCTTGACGTCGGCCACTCCGTTCACGCCGGTGAAGCGCACATCGCCGCGCGCATCAAGGTCGCCGGCAGCCGGAATTACCGACAGGTCAAGCGAAGGGCGGATCAGCCAGCCGTTTTCAGTTTCAAAGTCGCTGCTCAGAGTTACGCCCACCGGGAAAGTCCAGATGTCCTGACTCACCGAGTCGCCTTCAAGCACGGTTCCGGCCGCGCTGTTCAGGTCGTAGTCATCAGTCCTGAGGTGGGTGTAGCGCACCCCGGCATGGGGGGTGATGTCGATTGAGCCGGTTTCAATGCGATAGTCGCCGCGCAGTCCCGCGCTGATGTCGTGGGAGTCGATGTCGCTTTCCAGCTTGCTGCCCATGCCGAGGGCGGCGGGCATATCCTGCTCGACATCGTTATCCACCCGGGTGTAGTTCACATCGGCGGTCAGGCCCAGATTGCCGGGGTTCCAGCCCGCGTAGGCGCCCACGCCCCAGAAGGTGAAGTCGTTGCTTGTCTTGTTGAAGTCGCCCTCGCCATCGGCGCTGCCGCCGCCCACGTTAAAGCTAATCCCGGCCCGAATGGCGTTGGCAAAGGTGTAGTCGCCGCCCAGGGCCACGCCGCCCAGTTCGCCGTCCACATCCAGCTTGAGGTTTCCGCCCTTCTGGTCGTCTGCGCTCCAGCTCTGGTAAAGCGGCATTACCCAGAGGCCCAGGCCTGTCTTCACATCATCGCCGGCAGATGCCCCGGTCTGACCGCTGTCGGCCGCAGCCTGAGTCTGCATGGGGCTGCCGGGGTTGCGCAGCAGACTGGTGCGCTCAGCTACGGCCATGTTCGCCGCGTTGTGGGCCGCCCAGGCCATGTGCGGAACCGTAATCAGGCCCGCTCTGGCCGCGCTTTCAATGGCAGTGACGGCCTCTTTGGCATTACTGACGTAGCGTTCGTCAGTAACGCGGGAGAGGAATGCCGTGCCTGCCTGAGCTGCGTCGACACCGTTCTTCCCTTCAGCATACATGCCGCTGACCAGCGCGCCCAGCGAGGGGGTAAGACCGGGAAGAACAGAATTAACATCCGCCGCCTTCACCGCATATGTGCCGTCAGCGTTTCTGACCAGTTCCAGCATGCCTGACGATGAGGTGATTTCAAGGCTGCCGTCGTTCCAGTCGTTGGTGTCGTCTCCGTTTTTGCTGTTCGCAGCCACGGTGTCATCAAGAATTTTATATGTATCGCCGACCTTACCATCGGTGATGCGCAGTCTGGCATTCTGTTTGGTTTCAACCTTACCCTGCCCCTGAATTACGCCGTTTCCGTCAGCGGCGGACTGTGCGCTGACATCGAACAGAGAGCCGCTCTCGAAAGTAACTACGCTGTCATCTGCTGTTACAATTTTACCGCTGCCGGTAACCTGCAGGGTCGCGCCGTCGCCGATAGTCATATCCGCACCAACACCGCTGTTATCCTCCAGAGTAACAGTACCGGCTGTGCTGAAGGTACCGGCAACCTGCTTGTAGCCCATACCAGGAGCAATGTCGCCACCATCATAGCCGTTTTTAGTAGACTGAACAAAATTCAGGCTCGCACCCTCAGCCACATTGACATTGCCTGAACTCAAAACGTCAACGCCTCCGAGAGTAATCTGCGCACCGGTTCCTGCAACATTGATATCCGCCGCAGTTGCAATTGTATCAGTGCCTTTAATTGAAAATTTTATGGAGCTGTTGTCACCCATGTTGACGGTGCCGCCGTTAAGCTGTGTGCCTGTTAAACCGCCGCCGAATATCTGGCCGCCATTTTCAAGATTGACGGTTCCATCGTTAAGGATAAACCCGCCGTAACCGCCCAAAAAACTTCCGCCCATATCACCGTTACCGGTGATATTCACTTCACCGCCATCGATTACAACAGTATTGACGGCTATTTTCGCCATGAAGTTCCCATCGGTGCCCGAAGGCACAGAGCTTGCGTCGATATTTATAATACCCCCGTTCATTGTCAACCCAAGCCCAGCATAGCTGCCGCTACCATCCGCACCCCAGCTGACGATACGGTTATGGCCACTAAGGTTCAACTCACCGCCATTTTCTATCGTGACATCTGTCACCAGGGTATTTGCGGCACCATGGGGGTAACTCCCTGGTACAGGATGAACGCCAGTCGAGTCAACAACCGCAACATCCTCTGTTCCTGTTATGGACACTGAGCCAGAATCATTATTCCAATCCACAGCCTGAGCAGCTCCTGTTCCGCCCGCAAGCAGCATCCCGGCGACAGCAAGCGAACCGAACAGGTTCAGCAGGCGACATTTTCTGAGCACAGCCCGATATCTGCTGGCAAGGTTGCCAGCCGCTCTTCTTGAAAGCATAAGCTCCCTCCTGATACTAAAAGGTTAAATTAATTCTGAAAACCAGACTGCTCATCAACAGACGTACTGTCAGTGTATCGGGAAGGAAAACAGGTGATTGCTATGACTTACATACTACTTCAAAATTTATTTATGTTATACTATTGAATATTTAGATAATTAAGTGTATTTCTTTACAGAAATACATCGACAGTACGTCTGATGACAAACTTTCAATATATTTCTACATAAACTCAAACAGCCTTTACCTATTTGTAAGCCGCCGGATAAGCTCAACATTTTCCACCGGCCCGGCGGGCGGGCTGCCGGCCCGTCATACCCCGACGGCTCGGGCGGAGCGAGCTCCGCTTCTGGGTTCCCGGCTTTTGCAGCAGGCGGATAAACAGCTTTGTTTAAATGCTCAGGGGAAAAGCCCGGCTGCAGTTGTCCCAAGTGAAGCGACCGATAAGCCTCCGAACAGATAACGCCCGTTGCAACAGCGGGCGCTGCCGTTGCAACAGACGGCAGGTGCGGCCGGTTTCCGTTTTCATTCCGCGCCGCCGGGGCAGGCGGCGGTGAAACAGGTCTGTTAAAACCGGGAGGGAAATACGGCTGCCGTTGCGCCGGCGCAAGCGAACCGCAAGGCCCTGAACCGGGACTTGCCGGGGCAGGCGGCAGAGGCGGGTGCGCGGGCGGGTTGCCGTTTTCACCCGGTCTTGCCTGGGCCAGACAGCTGCCCACGCTCTGCACTGCGGCCAGCAGCGTCCCCCGTTCCAGATGGGCGTAGCGCATGGTGATGCGCGGGTCGCTGTGCCCCAGCAGGGTCTGCACTTCGTAGAGCGAATGCCCGGTATTGACCAGAAAACTGGCGAAGCTGTGGCGCAAATCGTGAATGCGCACATCTGTCAGCCCCAGCTCGCGGCGCAGCCCGTCCCAGAAGCGGTAAATATCTGACAGGGGCCTGTCGGGCGACCGCCCTGGGAACAGCCAGGGAGAGCCGGGGCGGCGCGGCAGGGAGCGGATTGCTGCTGCGGCTTCTTCAGACAGAAAGATATGGCGCGGCCTGCCCGACTTGGACAGGGGCGCTGTGAGCAGTTGCCAGTCGTTACTGAGATTTTCCCAGCGGGCCCGGAGGATTTCGCTCTTGCGCGCACCGGTGAGTAAAAGCAGGCGCAGGGCGCAGGCTTCCGGGCGGCTCGAACGCCCCAGCGCCGCCATCAGGCGGGCGGCCTCGTCAGGACTGAGAAAGCGCTCGCGGTGTCGGCAGATTTTAAAGGGCGGCACGCCAGCGCAGGGCGAGCGGGCAATAATCCCGTGCGCGACGGCCAGCGAGCAGACGCTTCTGAACACGGCGAAAATGCGGTTGCAGGTGGCCGGAGAAAGGCCGCGCCCGGCCAGCCCGTGCAGCCATGTTTCCACTGCGCTGCGTCTGAGGGCGGTCAGGCTGCATTCTCCAAAGGCCGGAAAGATATACTGCCCGGCAATACGCTCATCGAGCTGCCAGCTGCGTTTGCGCAGCCTGATGTGAGGAAAATAGACCAGCTCGACAAATGATTTCAGGCTGCCGCGGTCTGTCGCCTCTCCGGGCGTGCGCCCGGCTGCCCGGCCGGGAAAAGACCCGGCATAATAAACCTGAGTCAGGGGCATATGCTGTTCTCCTGATTATTTGGGTTATAAGTGAGTTATTGAGTTATTCCTAATGGTTATGCCGACAATTCGGGGGATAATCCGAGGGAGTTGGTTGGATAGCATGACAGGCAATATTTCCTTTTAAAATATTTTTGGTTGCCTGAAGCCCTTCAGTGATTATATTGCTGAGCGCTGAGACTCGCCTGGGCTGCGTTCAAAGCCCAGACCCGGGGGAAACAGCTTGTTTGATTGAGGCAATTGAATTATACTGACGCGCATTGATTCCAAACTTGCATCACGCCGCGCCGTCCGGCGGTCCGCTTTTTGTTCAGAAGATTAGGTCACCCCGACTTGGAGATATTATGTTCAGCTTTTTAATCAAAAAAATATTCGGCTCCGCCAATGATCGCTACCTGAAAACCCTTCGCCCCCTGGTGCAGAAAACCAACGCCCTTGAGCCGCAGATCAAGGCCATGACTGATGAAGATTTCCCCGTCAGAATAGCCGCCCTTAAAGAAGAAGTGGCCGGGGGCAGGACGCTTGATGAACTCATGCCGGAGGTTTTCGCCCTGGTGCGCGAGGCCTCTGTGCGCACTCTGAACATGCGCCACTTTGACGTGCAGCTGATCGGCGGGGCGGTGCTCCACGCCGGAAAGATTGCTGAAATGAAAACCGGTGAGGGCAAAACCCTCGTGGCCACCCTGGCCGTGGTGCTCAATGCCCTGGCGGGGCGGGGCGTGCATGTGGTTACGGTCAACGACTATCTCGCCCGACGCGACGCAGCCTGGATGGGGGCCATCTACAACTTTCTCGGGCTCAGCGTGGGGGTGATTGTGCACGGGCTCAGCGACGCTGAGCGCAAGGCCGCTTACGCCGCCGACATTACCTACGGCACCAACAATGAATTCGGCTTCGACTACCTGCGCGACAATATGAAGTTTTATAAAGACCAGCTCTGTCAGCGCGATCACTACTTTGCCATTGTGGACGAAGTGGACTCCATTCTGATTGACGAGGCCAGAACCCCCCTGATTATTTCCGGGGCCGGGCAGGAATCAACCTCCCTTTACGCCCGCATCGACACTGTAGTGCCCGGCCTGAAGCGAGACGATCACTTCAGTATTGATGAAAAAAACCGCTCCCTCACCCTCACCGAAGACGGGGTAACCCTGGCCGAGCAGCTGCTGAACATCGAAAACCTGTATGACCCGCAGAATATCGCCTTGCAGCATCACCTTTTGCAGGCGCTCCGGGCCCATCACCTGTTCAAAAGGGATGTCGATTATATTGTGCATGAAGGGCAGGTGGTGATTGTTGATGAATTCACCGGGCGCCCCATGCCCGGCCGCCGCTTCTCCGACGGTCTGCATCAGGCCCTGGAAGCCAAGGAAGGCGTAAAAATTGAGCAGGAAAACCATACTCTCGCCTCGATTACCTTCCAGAACTACTTCCGCATGTATGACAAGCTCGCCGGAATGACCGGTACCGCCGACACCGAAGCCGTTGAATTCAAGCAGATTTACAATCTGGACGTGGTCAGCATTCCCACCCATATGCCGATGATCCGCAAAGATTATCCCGACTACATCTTCCATTCCGCCAAAGAGAAGTTTGAGGCCATTGCCAACGAAATCAAGGCCCTGCATGAAAAAGGGCAGCCGGTGCTGGTGGGCACTATTTCCATTGAGAACTCAGAGCTCATCTCCAATATGCTCAAAAAAATGGGCATTCCCCACAACGTGCTCAACGCCAAACAGCATGAACAGGAAGCCGCCATCGTGGCCGAAGCGGGCAAGCGGGGCAAGGTGACCATTGCCACCAACATGGCCGGGCGCGGCACCGACATCAAGCTGGATGAAGAAACCCTGGCCCTGGGCGGTCTGCATATTCTCGGCACGGAGCGCCACGGATCGCGGCGAATCGACAACCAGCTGCGCGGCCGCTCCGGTCGTCAGGGCGACCCCGGCTCCTCACGTTTCTTCCTGTCGCTCGAAGACGATCTGCTCCGTCTGTTCGGCTCTGAACGTTTCAAGGGGCTGCTGTCAAAACTGGGCATGGGCGACGGACAGCCCATTGAAGACCGCATGGTGTCTTCGGCCATTGAACGGGCCCAGAAACGGGTGGAAGCCTACAACTTTGAAATCCGCAAAACCCTGCTCGACTATGACAACGTGATGAACCAGCAGCGCGAGGTAATTTATTCTTTGCGCCGCGAGGCGATGCTGGATGACCCGGCTGAACTGCTGGATGAATTCAGGGAAGACATGCTCGATGCTTTCTTTGACCAGATTCCCTCCGGTCAGAAGCTGGACGAGGAAACCCGCAACGCCCTCATGGCCGAGCTTGAGCAGAATATCAATCTGTCCCGCTTCTGGCCGCATGAAAAGGGTTTGCCTTCCCGTGATGATGTGGAGGCCGGACTGAATCAGGTGTTTGAAGAGCTGAAGACTGCGGCGGGACCAGCCTATCTCGATGTGCTGCGCTACTTTATTCTGGAAGAACTCGACCGCTGCTGGAAGGAACATCTGATAGACATGGATCACCTGCGCGACGGCATTGGCCTGCGCGGCTACGGGCAGCGCGACCCGAAACAGGAATATAAACGGGAAGGCTTTGAAATGTTCCGCGATATGCTGGACAGAATCAAGGCCAATACCTTCAAGGTGCTGACCCGTCTGCGCCTGCGCCGGGTTGAAGAGCAGCCGGAAGCGGAAATGCAGAAGCCTGACGATGCCCCAGCCGCCTCATCTGCCGCACCTGCCCCAGCCCCCTCAGCGGCAGCGTCCGCGCCCGCCTCTGAGCAGGATCAGGCCAGCAGGCTCGGCTTTAAACATACCGCTCAACCGGCGTCAATGTCATATTCCGGCCCGGGAGAAAACAACCGCCCCAGACGTCCGCAGACCATCAAAAAAGAGGTGCGGGTCGGGCGCAATGATCCCTGCCCATGCGGCAGCGGCAAAAAATTCAAAAAATGCTGCGGGGCTTGAGCCTTCCGGCAGATAGGCTTACTGAAAACTTAAATCCGCCCTGAGCGTCGCCCGTCCTGGTGATGTTCAGGGCCTTTTTATGTATTTACCTGTCCTGCGCTGCCAATAAAAAACAAACAGCCTTCAGAACAGGTCGGCGCCTGCGGCAACTTCATGACGCTGCATCTTTTTTTTGAATACATACAATGAGGCAATGCTTCAGGCTTGCTCTATCCCGGGATTAAGATAAAATACTACCGCTATCCGACCATTAATTCAGAAAACAGCAAACTAAAATAATGATGAACGATATTTCCCGCCTCAGCGCCCATGGGCACCGCGCCCGTCTGCGCAAACGTTTTCTTGCCTCGCCTGCCGAACTGCCGGATTACGAGCTGTTGGAGCTTCTGCTTGGTTATGTGCTCCTGCGCAAAGATACCAAACCTCTCTCCAAGGAATTGTTAAAACGCTTCGGCTCGCTTCATGCCGTTTTGGTCGCCCCTCCGGTTGAACTCCGGGAATGCAGGGGATTCGGCCCATCACTGGAAGCATTCTGGACCGTGCTCAAAGAATGCTCAGCCCGCTGCGCAGAAATGCCCGTACGCGCAAAAATTCTTCTCGACAAGCCGGAAAAAGTTGTGCATATGGCCCGCAAACGGCTGTCGGGCTGCCGCCATGAAGAAATATGGGGAGCCTTTCTGGATAACCAGAATCATCTGCTCTGCTGGCGCAGTCTTTCCAGAGGCACGGGCGGTCAGGTGTTTATGCCCATGCAGGAAGTGCTCGCTCTGGCTTTGGAATTTCACGCCACAGGCATAATTCTCGTGCATAACCACCCTGGAGGAAATGTAATGCCCTCCCCGCAGGACATTGATATAACCCTGAGCCTTGCCCGTGCCGCCCGCCAGCTTTCCATTCGCGTTCTGGATCACATTATTGTTACGGATGAACAGTATCTGAGCATGAATGAAAAGCATATGCTGCATGAATAGCCTGAGAGGCGCAACAAATCTGCTCAAGTAGTGACGAGGGGCGAACCGACCCGTTCTGAAAAGAGCAATCGGCTAGACAGTGAAAGACTCATTGCTTTGCAGGCGGGGCGGATCAGGTAAAATTCACGGCAAATACAAAACATCTTGGGCAGGCGCAGCCGTTATAAAGCAAAAACTTAGCGAGAATTTCTCCAACGAATACAAAAAGTTTGCCCAATCAGAATAAATTCTTCAAAATTTCCAGGTCATCCGTCTGGTTGTCTGCATTTTCATCATCAAAAAAACCGGAAACTTCAAACTCCGCCTGTATTCCGGCATCGGCAAATCCGTGAAGGGTCAGCAGGCGTTCAAGTTTCTTCCGGCAGGACTCCAGCTTTTGATTTTCTGACCAGTCTATCTGCAAAATGGGGTTTCCCATCCTGAAAATGCGCAGTCTGAAGTTTTTAAAACCCAGCCCTGCAATCGCGTCTTCAGCGGCCTCAAGACGCCGCAGCGCGCCTTCCTGCGGAGTCAGTCCGTAATCCAGTCGGGTAAGCAGACAGGGGCGGGAAGGTTGAGCGGGGTTATCCAGCCCGGTTTCCCTGGCCAAAGTGCGAATTTCAGGCTTGCTCAGCCCCACCTCCGCCATGGGCGACAAAATGCCCAGCTCCTGCAAAGCCCTGGCCCCAGGGCGGAACTTCAACCTGTCTGAGGCATTGCTCCCTTCCATAACCGGCAAATTTCCGGCCTTTGCCAGAATCAGGCGAAACATTTCCCGTTTACACTGATAACAGCGTTTTTTGCTGCCTTTAAGCACTTCTTCCAGGCTGAGCGGATCGAACTGAACAACCTGACGAGGAATGCCGTTTTGTTCAAGCCAGCCCAGCGCAGCCTCGGTATCAGCCGAAGGAACATGCGGCCCGGTAACGTGCACCGCCGTGAAAGCCAGCCCTGCCTGCCCGGCGGCATGAGCCAGAAATCGGCTGTCCAGCCCGCCGGAAAAGGCCAGATAAAATGGGGCATGGACTTTAAGCAAGGTCTGCAATTCGCGATATTTCTTTTCGGCGTCAGGCATGGCGCGCTACTCCCCGGGCTGCACGCCCAGCATCTTCAATTTGCGGGACAGATGGCTGCGCTCTACCCCAATCAATTCCGCCAGGCGGGAAATGTTGCCGTTGCACCGGGACAGTTTAATCTTCAGGTAGGCGCTTTCAAATTCCTGGCGGGCCAGCCTCAAGTCGTTTATTTCCAAAGCCTTGTTCAGCTCATTGCCGATATCGCTGCCGGACGGCTGCGCTTTGGGTGTAAACTGAGAAGAATTCAATGAAGCCGCCCCGGAGGCCATGCGCATTTCCTGCGGCAGATGCTCAAGGCGCAGCTCCTTACCGCTGTGCAGAATGAGCATCCGCTCTATAAAATTGCGCAGTTCACGCACATTACCCGGCCATTCATAGCTGAGCATGGCCTGACGCGCCCCTTCTGAAAGCAGCAGCGGCTTAAAGCCGTGGCGGGTAACCAGATCGTTTTCAAACAGACCGGCCAGAAGCAGAATATCCTGGCCGCGTTTTTTCAGGGGGGGCAGACGCAGAGGAAACACATTCAGACGGTAGTAGAGGTCTTCGCGAAACCGCCCGGCGGCGATTTCTTCTTCCATATTTTTATTGGTTGCGGCAATTACCCGCACATCAACCCTGATTGTGTGTGAGCCGCCGACCCGCTCAAACTCCCGCTCCTGCAATATCCGCAAAATTTTCGCCTGGGTTTTCAGGCTCATATCGCCGATTTCATCCAGAAAGAGCGTTCCCTGATGAGCCAGTTCAAACTTGCCGGGCCGGGCGGACTCAGCTCCGGTAAAGGCGCCCTTCTCATGCCCGAACAGTTCGCTTTCAATCAGCTCCTCCGGTATGGCTGCGCAGTTTACCGCTACAAACAGCTCCTGGCTGCGATTGCTCTGCGCATATATGGAGCGGGCGGCAATTTCCTTGCCGGTTCCATTGTCGCCGGTAATCAATACCCAGGCCTCGGTAGGAGCGACCTGGGCAATCTGGCTTTTTACTTCACTGATGGCTGCGGAACTGCCGTCGAGAGCAAGGGGAGAGTCTCCCTGGCTGGCCCGCAGGCTGGCGTTTTCCCGGCGCAGCAGCACAAACTCAAGAGTGCGGTTTACTGCAAGAACAATCTTTTCCAGAGACAGGGGTTTTTCAATAAAGTCATGGGCCCCTTCGCGAATTGCCGCCACGGCAATTTCAATGTTGCCGTGGCCGGAAATCATGATTACCGGC
>JAFQMU010000042.1 GCA_017421085.1 Desulfovibrionaceae bacterium
AGCCGAAAGCAGCTCGATTTGGTGCACCCAGGCGTATTTCATCTTTCCCAGTCTCCGGATGCCCCTGACACGCCTTGCTTAAAAACAGATTTTTTCGACTCCCCCGCTTATCGTTGATTCCATTTCACAATAACGGGCAATTCTCTCTCTGGCAGTGATATACGCTTTAGGGTATTTCGATTACGCCCTGTCACTTCAGCAATCTGCACTGCAAGGCAGTCAAATAGACAGAAAAAGTTTCACGATTTGCCTGATTTTGACCTCAGAAATTCTTGAGCGGCAGGCCCTGTTTGTTTTCATTCACATGCCGCCTTACAGCCTTTTCAGGCATTCTTATCAGCATGCCCCTTAAATTAAAAAGCTTCTCCCCTCCTGTGTGAGGGGGGGGATAACAACAGACATATCTTATAAACTGCTTATCAGAGAAGGCATCACCAAACTGTAAATTTCCCCTTTCAGGAACTGGCTTTACTCTTACACCTGGGGCAGATTCCGTAAAGATAGAGGCGGTGCGAAGTCAGAGTATAACCGTAACGGGCAGCCAGAACCTGTTGCAGCGCTTCAATATCTTCATCAAGCACCTCAAGATTTTCGTGGCACAGCTCGCAGATAAGGTGATCATGGTGCTCGTTGCCATATCCGACTTCAAAGCGGGTAATGCCATCGCCGAAGTTGACTTCTTTGGCAATTCCGGCTGAACAGAGCAGCTTAAGGGTGCGGTATACCGTTGCCTGACCAACCTCCTCGCCCTTCTCCCGCAGATATTGATAAAATTCCTCTGCAGAATAATGCTCGCTGCCTTCCAGAAAATGTTTAAGAATCACCCGCCGCTGTGGAGTGTCCTTAAGCGAATTTTGATGCAGATATTCAATAAATACAGATAACGCGTCGTTCAACGCAGACCCCCGTTGTAAAACGCTGTTGAATTCGGACAGGCATTTATTATTCCGCGCGCCTCTGCCCCGGCCAGTCTTGAGAAATACAAAATTATTCCCTTTATTCAGATCGCCCGTTCATCAAGACAGCCGACTTTTAAGCAGCCATGGGTCAAAAACAAGTTTACATACCCCGGTCTGCTTTGCGCTGTTTTTAAGTTGAATAGCAGATAGGGGGTGTTTTCGCAACTGCGCCTCTTTAGAATGCAGGCAGGGCAGACACATCTAAATTTTGAGAGACATAATTATGAAATGTTGACAACGAAAGTTAATTCTGCCTGCACATCTCGTAGGGATAGTGTTTTGCGCCATCTGGGCATTTGAGTATTTTCAATCAGAAAATACTCTGAAACGAGCAATGCCATGGCCCTGCGCCGGCTTTTGAAATATAATTTCCTGATTATTAAAATTTTTATTGACAAGTATTCATTTTTGACGCAAAAGGATATGCGAACGCAACGCCGCTCTCTTTGGTGCGATTGTGAACGGATTTCGGGTCGTTAACTCAGTCGGTAGAGTAACTGACTTTTAATTAGTGAGCCGCAGGTTCGATCCCTGCACGACCCACCAAATTTCAAGCTCCCGCAATTAATTGCGGGAGCTTTTTTCATATAAACTGTCAGTCCGCCCATATCCCTGCTCTCCACAGGCCTGATACATTTTTTACCCCCCAACAAGCGCCGCCTGCAGCCATGATTCAGGCACAGAAAAATTTTACCCGCTGAAACCCACAAGGCGCGCATAAAAATTAAGCAGCGCCCGCCATCTCCCGCCCCGGGCTATGGCAAAAGATTTTGTTTTCAGGTATATATCCCCGCCTATGAGCAACCTGCGTGACAATATTCAAGTAGTTCTGGTGCGGCCCCGCTTTCCTGAAAATATAGGAATGTGCGCCCGAGCCTGCGCCAATATGGGAATTTCCCGTCTTGCCCTGGTTCAGCCCGAACTGTGGCAGGATGCACAGGGAAACCCTGAGCCCCGCTATCAGGAAAAGGCCCTTTCCCTTGCAACGAGCGCCGGCAGAGAAGTTGTCGGGCAGATGAAGATTTTCAGTTCACTTGAGGACGCTCTTTCCGAAAGCACGCTGTCCATCGGGGCAACCGCCCGCACCGGAGGCTGGCGTCAAGGGGTTCTTACACCGGCTCAGGCCATGGAGCATCTCTGCGCGCACATTTCCGATGGAGGCAGGGTGTCGCTGGTTTTCGGGCCGGAAGACAAAGGGCTGGACAACACGAGCATAGAACTCTGTTCGCATCTGGTAAACATTCCCACTGCGGGCGAGCCATCGCTTAATCTGGCCCAGGCTGTGCTGGCGCTGCTTTATGAACTCAGCCGGGTTCTGCCTTTTGAACGCCGGGAGCAGCCCCCCCGCCCCGGACGGGCAAGGCGCTCACCGTTGATTAGCCTGGCCCAGCAGGAGCTGCTTATCGACAGGCTGAAAGCGGCAATGCTCGCTCTCGACACGCTTCCGGCGGAAAACTCCAACTATTTCATGCTGCCAATCAGACGTCTGGTCAGCCGCTCCCAAATCCGGCATAATGAATTTTCTATTTTAATGGGAATTTGCAACAAAATAATCGGCATGGCCCGGTCTGCCGGGCGTGGATCCGGCGAACCCCCGTCCGGGCTTTCATAAATTCAGGAGGCAATCATGCTTTCCGGCATCCCTGTTCCAATCATTACCATCGGCCTGCTGGTGGCCTCAAACCTGTTTATGACATTTGCGTGGTACGGACATCTGCGTTTCCCGCATGTACCGCTGATTACAGTAATTTTTATAAGCTGGGGAATAGCGTTCTTTGAATATATTCTCCAGGTACCGGCAAACCGCATCGGCTATACCCATTTTAACGGGGCAGAACTCAAAACCATTCAGGAAGTAATTTCACTCACGGTCTTTCTCATTTTTTCTGTGGTGTACCTGAATGAACCCCTTAAATGGAACTATCTGGTCGGGTTTGCCCTGATTGTCATGGCGGTATTTTTTATTTTTAAAAAGTGGTGAGCGGCCGATTATTTGAATGGAGCCTAACTGTCGGCTCTTTCAAATATCCGCTTTTACCGTAATCTTTTTCAGGCCATTTGGAGTTATAAGGCCAGGGCTTTATGAGTTTGAATCACGAACATATTTCAAATAGTTCTTCCGGGCTCTCCCCCATTCCCGGAATGGTAGCGCAGCTCTCATGCTTTGAAGGGGCGTTTCCTTTACTGGAAATAGGTCCGGACGGTTTTTCAATCAAAACTTCGCAAGATGAAAATATGCGGCCCGGCCTGGAGGCGCTGGTAGAAATAATGACAGTTTCCCAGAAGAAAATGCTCCGCTGTCAGGCGCGCCTTATCGCTGCGGACAAAAACAGAGAAACCCTGAATTTTGAGTTTGTAAACCAAAATGCGATTCAGACCGACCTGCTGCACAAACTGCTTCTGAAGCTCAAGAAAATGTAAGCTGTAAAATTGCCGGACCCAAGTCTTTGTCTCAACGCAAGCCTGGTCCGGCCTCACACAGAAAAATTTCTCATCCGGCAGAGCATGTAAAGCTGCTCTTGCAGAATTATGCGGATGCGCATAAAACTGCCGATTGATTAAGCTGCCGAAACAGGATATCATTTCCGTTGCCCGGGGATATTGCCCTTCCCCGTTGTTTTACTGCTTTCCCGGCCAGAGCCGCGAAAAAAACACCAAACCAGGGCCCGTAAAAGGCCCGGGAGCTGAAACCAAGTGGAAAAACACAAGGTATTGATTGCAAACCGCGGTGAAATAGCCATGCGCATCACCCGGGCCTGCCAGAAACTTGATCTTGACTTCGTTTGCGTTTACACGGCGGAAGACGCCCATTCCGGGCATGTTGCCCTTGCCCGGGAACTGGGCGGGGACATTTACCGCGTTTCTTCCTACCATGACGCCAACGAGCTGATGGCTGTGGCCGATGCCTCCGAAGCGACCGCCGTGCACCCCGGCTACGGTTTTTTTGCCGAAGATTTCCGCTTATCCCGACGGGTGACTCAGCGCGAACGGGGGATGATTTTCATCGGCCCGTCATGGCGGGTAATCCGTGAGCTGGGAGATAAAATCAATACCAAGCGCCTGGCCCGCTCGCTGGGGGTGCCGACAGTTCCCGGCTCCGACAAACCCATATATGATGAAATGGAAGCCGAGCATGTGGCTCAAAGTCTGTATGAATTTCAGCTGTCTTCCGGAATTGCCCAGCCCACCATTATGGTAAAGGCCTCGGCCGGCGGAGGCGGCATGGGCATTGAAGAGGTGCAGGACATTGCCATGTTCCGCTCGGTATACCGGCGAATCCGCAACTATGCCCTCAGAAACTTCAAGGATGAAGGCGTGTTGATTGAGCAGCGCATCCGCGACTTCAATCACCTGGAGGTGCAGATTGTTTCCGACCGCAGCGGCAAAAACCCTGTGCACTTCGGCACCCGCAACTGCTCCATTCAGAGCACCGGCCATCAGAAACGCGTGGAAGTCGCGCCGGGGTTTGCGCCGGACGAAATCAGCTATGCTTTTGATGCTGCCGGCGTGCTCTCTGAAATAACCGAACACTCCCTGGCCCTGGCCCGCAAGGTGCGCTATGACAATGTGGGAACCTGGGAATGGATTGTTACCCGTGACGGGCGCCCCTTCCTGATGGAAGTAAACACCCGCATTCAGGTGGAAAACGGCGTTTCAGGAATTATCGCCAGCATCGGCGACAGAGAAGGAATCGACATTATCGCCGAACAGATCAGAGTGGGCCTGGGAGAACCCCTGGGCTATTCACAGGAAGATATTTCTCTTGACGGGGTGGGGATAGAATATCGAATTATTGCGGAAGACCCGGCCGCCGGCTTCACCCCGTGGGTCGGCCGCATTGAAAAGTTCTCATGGAAACAGGAAAACTGGCTGGAAATGTATACTCAGGTGCCGACTGATAAACCATACGACATCCCTACGGAGTTTGACCCCAACCTGGCGCTGGGCATTGTCTGGGGCAGGAACATGGAAGAGGCCAGAGCGCGGGGCGCGGCGTTTCTGAACAGTCTGGTTCTGGAAGGGTCCGATTCTTCGGGCAACCCGCTTAAGTCGAATATTTCATTCCTGCGCGCCAAGACTGACGAGATTCTCAGGTTCTAAAGGCGCGCACGAGGAAATACAAGCATGATAGACGTAGATAAAAAACTGCATCGCCTGAATGACAGGCTGGTGTATATCAAAGATATTTTTGCCGGCAAGCAGGATGAAGCGGTGCGCATGCTGCAGGTCCGCCTGGAAGAGTTTCAGGCCCGGGTTTCCGAGATGAGCTCGCAGGAAAAGATGTCTGCGCTCTCAGCCATGGAAGAGCTGTTCACGTTTATGGAGCAGAAACTTAATGAACAGCTTACGCCCATGGACAAAGTGAGAATTGTGCGCCACCCCCAGCGTATCTGCCTGCGCGATATTCTGGAAAATGTCTATGACAATTATACGGAAATCGGCGGGCAGGATGACAAGAGCATTGACCCCGGCATGCTGATTGCCCGCGCCTACATTACCCGCAAACGCGGCAAGGCCCTGCATAATCAGCCGGTAATGGTCATCGGGCAGGAAACCGGACATGGCGAAGAATTCCGCAACGGGGGGTCCGTCAAGCCCTGGGGCAACGCCAAGGCGCTGCAATATATGAAAGTTGCGGAAATTGAAAATATCCCTGTCCACACCTATGTGTTCACCCCCGGCTCCTACCCCATTGAAGACTATCCTGGCGCGGCTCAGCAGATTGCCCGCAATTTGTATGAAATGGCCGGACTCAAGGTTCCGGTAATTTCAGTTTTTTCAGAAGGCGGCTCAGGCGGCGCTGAGGCCATCGGCCTGGCCGACCGCAGACTGATGCTTTCCCACGGCTACTACTCGGTAATTTCCCCCGAAGGCGCCGCCGCCATTGAAGGGAGGCTGCGCGATGGGGCCAGAGCTGCGCCGGAACTGATTGAGCGCTGCGCCATGCAGTTGAAAATGACCGCTTACGACAACCTGAACCATGGCCTGATTGATCAGGTGGTGGAAGAGCCTCCCCTGGGTGCGAAACCATACCACTATGAGTTTTTCCAGTCTTTGCGCAATGAACTGATGCGCGCAACTGACGAAGTGGTGCTGACAACCCGCTCGTTTGCCTTGCTGCGCGGGGCAGTCAGTCACCCTCACCGCCCCAAAAGCCTTGAAAATTACAATGCGGAAAACTTCGTTACCCGCTGGTCGCTGTCGCCAAAGGCCAGAGAGCGCCTCCTTACCCTGCGCCATAAAAAATTCCGTAATTTGAGCAACGGTCGCTGGATCGACCCGCGCACCCCCTTTGACAAAACTCTTTCAAAAATCCAGGCTACCAGCACCGATCTGATCAACCTGTTCCGGCATGACCTGTGGGGACGGAGAAAGAAACAAATCGGCTTTGCAGTGGAAGAAATGGACGCAGGGGCCCGAATGCTGCTTCACCGCATATTCACCCCGTTCTTCTCTTTCATGCGCGAACTGGTCGGTCCCAGACCTCAGCCCAGAATAGCGGCGGAAGAGCTGACCGCTCTGTCTTCATGGGAAGAAGATAACGGAAAGAGCAGCGTATGGAGCTATATCTCATCCAAGGCCAAGGTAGACCGCGCCGTCACCTGCCCCAATGCCGACAAGTATGGCTGCCTTGATCTCTGGGCGCCTGATTTGTATGGGGAATTTGCCGGGGTGTGCACTAACTGCGGCCACCACTTCCCCATGGGCTATAAGTGGTTCATGTACAATGTGTTTGATCCGGGATCAATTCAAGAGTTCAATCAGGAAATCGAAGCCGCTAACCCTCTGAACTGGGACGGCTTCGATGCCAAGCTTGAGCAGGCCAAACAAAAAACAGGGCTGAAAAGCGGGTGCATTACCTTTGAGGCAAGCATCAACAACACCAGAATGTGCGTAGCCCTGCTGGCGGCCTCATTCCGGGGCGGCTCCGTAGGCGTGGCTGAAGGCGAAAAATTCCTTTCCGCCATAGAACGGGCGCAGCGCAAGCGTCTGCCCCTTCTTGCCTATGTGCACGGCACCGCCGGTATACGCATTCAGGAAGGCACCAACGGGGTTATTCAGATGCCCCGCTGCACGATGGGAGTGCGCCGTTACATCGATGCCGGAGGACTTTACCTGGTGGTGTACGACACCAACTCCTACGCCGGTCCGGTAGCGTCTTTTCTGGGATGTTCGCCTTATCAGTTCGCCATTCGATCCACCAATCTCGGCTTTGCCGGACGCGGCGTGATCAAGGAAACCACCGGCATGGATATTCCCCCTGATTATCATGATGCGGAAAAGGCTCTGTCGCGCGGGCATATTCAGGGCATCTGGGATCGCCGCGATATCAGAAACAACCTGCATCAGGCCCTGCTGACCATGGGCGGCAGAAACCTTTACTATAAATAAGCTTAAGCCCGCCGCTTCTGCGGGCAGTGAGGCAGAAGACGTGCTAGATATCAGTAAGTTACTGGAAGAAATAAAGCAAACCCCATTTGATGAAGTGGAAATTATATCGCCTTGGTGCGGACGGGTCAGCTGTGCCGACATAAACGAAGATGACCCGGTAAGCGGCCCCTGCGGCAGCTGGCTTGAAATTCCGGGCACCCTGCTCGCCAGCGTTGAGCGCGAGCATAACCCCAAACCGGTCAGGGCCCCCGAAAAAGGCCGGATAAAACTCATCCGCAAAGAGCTTGAGGGGCAGTTTATTGAAGCAGGAACTCCGCTGGTAACGCTCAAGCATTTTCTGACCAAACAGGAAGTAATTCAGATTATTCTCAGGCAGGCCCTGCACCTCTTCAACGCCCCGGAGCGCGCCAAATATTATTTTGTGCCGGAAGTGGACATGAAAATTCGAACCGCAGGCCACCGCAGCGTGCGGGTGAATGACGGCATGGATCTGTTCATTATGTCCAGAATGAAGCGGGAAGTGACATTGCCCTATTCCGGCCCGGAAGGACTGATTTATTCCGTATATTTCTCCCATAACGAAAATGTGGGAGCGGGCGATCCCCTGATAGGGGTCTGCCCGGAAGAACTGATGCCGATAGTTGAAGACGTGGTTGCCCGCGTTCAGGCCGAATGGGAAGAACAGGATTAATCCGGCGTTAATGAGGTTGCGGCATGGGAAGAGTTCTGCAAATCAGAGTCAGCGCGCAAACGGTTTCCCCGTCTGAAGTGGGCTGGTCGTGGCGCAGGCTTTGTCTCCTGGCTTTCGGAAAACAGCCAAGCAACGATGACAAAAATATGGGCGTGTTCGAGCTTGTTGACGCCCTGGTTGATAAATTTCGCTTTGGAGATATGGAGCAACAGCTGAAGGAAAAGCTGCATCCGGGGTTGGAAAAGGCAATGGCCATCCGGCGGCAGATAGAAGAGGCTCTGGCCGACTGGAACCCCGGGCGGGCCAACATGCTTTCCAACGATCTGGAAGACGCGCTGGACGCGCTGGAAAATATTACTCCTGACCCCAAATTGAAACAGCAATAACATGGCCGGTTTTTCCCGGCGCAATTCTGGACAGGGAGCTGACCTAATGTTGAATAAAGTTATGATTATCGGGCGCCTGGGCGCCGACCCCGAACTGCGCTATGCCGCTACCGGCATGGCTGTCTGCCGCTTCAACGTGGCTACCGACGAAGCATACACCGATCAGAGCGGCCAGCGTCAGGAGCGTACCGAGTGGCACAGAATAGTTGTGTTCAGCAAACAAGCGGAGAACTGCGCCAACTACCTGTTCAAAGGCAGTCTGGTTTATGTTGAAGGCGCCCTCAGCACCAGCAAGTGGACTGATCAGCAGGGCCAGACGCGCTATACCACTGAAATAAAAGCGCAGCGCGTGCAATTCCTTGACCGTAAGGGCGACCGCCCGGCACCCTCAGCCGATGATGCCTATTCCAGGCCTCAACAGACCCGCAGAGATGATGATGACCTGGGCCCGGCCTTCCCATCAGAAGCAGGCGGTATGGATGATGTGCCCTTTTAAGCCGGCGCTCGGCGCATACGCCTGCATGACTCACGCGGCAGCCTTTGACAGGGGGCTCGGCTGAGATAAGAGCACCCGGTCTGGGCTCAACTGTTATTGAAGGCATGCACGAGCTCTTTTTCCAGGTTGAAGCGGGCTCCGGCTTGCCTTGTTTAAAATAGGGCGGTATAAGCCCAGAGCATATCATTAAACGGCAGTAGCTGCGTTGCAGTAAACGCTGAGCTCCTGTAGCCGTGAAGTTTTATTACATAACAATATTCCGAAGGAATATAGTATGAGAAGAATTCCGGTATACTTACTTGCTTTTATCCTCCTGGGCGCAGGCGGCGGGCTGGCCTACTTTCTGATGAAAGATATGGACGGCCCCAGCATCAGAATTGCCCCGGACAACGGCCGCACCGGCGCTAAGCAGGAAATTACGGTATACATGTATGACGAAGCCTCTGAAGTCAAAAGCGTGGACATCAATATCCGCAAAAATAATGTTTCCAGCTCCCTGCTTACCCATACTTTCGACCCGCCCCTTAAAGAAGCCCAGTTCAGTTTTACTTTGGAAAACGCCAAACTGCGCGACGGCGCCTTTGAGCTGGAAATAAAGGCCAGCGATACCTCAATGGCCGGATTCGGCAAGGGCAACTCCACTACCCGCCTGTTTGAAATGCGTTATGACTCAGTTCCGCCCAGGCTCTCAGTGCGCACTGCGCCTCCATATATTTACCGGGGAGGAGCCGGGTGCATCGCCTTTACCGCCAATGAAGAATTGGCTGCTGCCGGGGTAAAGGTAAATGAACTCTTCTTCCCGGCTTACCGCCAGGAAAACAACGAATATATCTGCTTTTTCGCATTTCCTTATAATGTTGATATCAAAGATTACAAGCCGGTAATCACCGCTCAGGACCTGGCCGGTAACATCGCCAGCTCGCGCCTGGCCAGCTATCCTCTGGCGCGCAACTTCAGAACAGACACAATCAATCTGTCTGACAGCTTTCTGGAGTCAAAAGACGGCGAATTCATGCAGATTGTGCCCGGCGACATGACCCCGCTGCAACGCTATCTGGTTGTAAACGGAGATATACGCCGCGAAAATGACGCCCGCCTGCTGGAACTGGGAAAACAGTCTGCGGACAGCATGCTCTGGAGCGGCACCTTTGCCCGTCTTCCCAATGCCTCCAGTCCGGCTGGGTTTGCAGAATTCCGCAGCTATATTTATAATGGAGAAGTTGTAGACCAGCAGACTCACCAAGGCTCCGACCTCGCCGCAGTGCGTCAGGCCGCCATCCCCGCCGCCAATCACGGGGTGGTTATTTACACCGGATATATGGGAATATATGGCGAGATGGTGCTGATAGACCATGGTCTTGGGGTGCA
>JAFQMU010000043.1 GCA_017421085.1 Desulfovibrionaceae bacterium
GCCTCTTTATTTACAACCCGGCCCAGCAGCCCATCATGAGCGCTCATTGATGCGGGAGCCACTGAGTTTTGTTTAAACACGGTGCGGGCGGAAAAAATTTCATCTCCCATGCAGGCAAAGACATTTTTGCAGCCGGGCAGAGCCAGGCAGATGGCGGCCGCATTTTCCAGATTGCGCAGGCCATCGTAGCCGGCTTCGCCCTGGGCATGCATGCTGCCGGTAACAACCACCGGTTTTTCTGCGCTAAGGCAAAGCTTCAGGGTCAGGGCACATTCGGGGAGCAGATCCGTTCCATGTAAAACCACTGCCCCGGCAACTTCGGGAGATTTCAGGGAAGCATCAATCGCAGCGGCCAGCTTCAGCCAGTTTTCCAGCGTCATATGGGGGCTGGGAAGATTGGAAAAGACAATTTCTTCAAATACGGCGTTCAGATTGGAAGGCAGACCGGCAATGCCCGCCCTGTCGCGGGGCTTTATGCCTTCTTCTCCGGCCTGCATGGCAATGGTGCCGCCGGTCGAGAAAACAAGAAGCTTCGGTCTGCCTGCGGTCTGCTGTGCGGTAGGCATAATTTTCTCCTTTCAGAGTTGAGCAGCGGAAAAGTGCAAAGATGAAACATACCTTTCGGGCGGCATGAGCGGTTGCTTGCAAAAGGCTTGTGCAGCTGGGCGTTAATCTGCGTGGGGGTATTTCCCCGCTGAAAGCGCAAGCAGACCAGGCGCCTGACGGGATATCGGACTGCTTAAACAAAATAGAAATGCGACATACCGCCCTTCAGGCTCAGGTGATAGCCGCCGGCATTCTCATGCATCATATAGCTGCGGCTGCTCAAAGAGTTGAACAGCTGATAAATATTTTCTATATCTCTTGCAATTTCCGAATGCGCGGCCAGAATGGCAAACAGTCTGGCCAGCTGCGGGTTTTCAGCCAGAACAGCCTCAATCATACTTCGGTCAGGATGCTCGTCCATCAGAGCCAGCTTTCCATCTTCATTCAGGAAAATGGTCATTTTTTCCGACAGGTTGACCCCGGCATCTTCCAGCAGATAATACAGCATGTCCAGAAACATTTCCTGCATAGAGCAGATATGATTTGATATGGGCTCCATAACATGGCTGCCCCGTTCACATATATCGCTCAGCATGGAGTTCAGAGCTGAATTGAGCAGAAGGTCTTCCGGGGCGTTGTAGTGCAGCTCCAGGCCGGAGGCTGCGTCCGGCTGGACGGTGGAAAAAGGGTAGTCTGTGCTCAACGCAAAAGTGCTGCTATTCACGGGAAACCTCCGGAACTGTTCTCGGCAGGAAAAAATTGCCGGGTCGGCGGCAGGCAATGCCGCCAACTTATTAAAAGCAATTTGAATGCCACCTTTGACAGCGTCGGCAAATATGCAATTACGACAGCGCGGACAGGGGATTATACTTGCCTTTATCCTCACTTAACTTTAAGAAGGGCCATGAGCAAGCAATATGATGGGGTGGGCCTGTTTTCAGGCGGCCTGGATGGACTTTTGGCAATAAAGCTGTTGGAAGAGCAAGGCTTGAAAATCAAAGCCCTGCACTTTTATTCTCCCTTTTTCGGACATCCGCGCAATCGCGCTTACTGGAGGCGCATTTACGGCATTGATGTAACCATGATTGATATCGGTCAGGAGTTTGTAGACATGCTCTCCGCAGGGCCGGTTTATGGGGTGGGCAAAATGCTCAACCCCTGCGTGGACTGTAAAATTCTTTTGCTGGAAGCAGCCAGAAGGCTGATGCCAAAATATGGAGCCAGTTTTCTGGTTACCGGCGAGGTGGTGGGGCAGCGCCCCATGTCGCAGAGGCGCGATACTCTTAATATTATCAGCCGTGATGCTGCTATTCGCGATGTTCTGTTAAGGCCGCTGTCAGCGCTGTGTCTGAACCCCACGGCTGTGGAAGAAAGCGGCCTGGTAGACCGCAGCCGTCTGCTCGGAATTTGGGGGCGCGGGCGCAAGGAACAGTTTGAACTGGCGAAGAAATACGGAATTGAGGTCATCCCTACACCGGCAGGGGGCTGCCTGCTTACTGAAAAAGAAAATGCCAGGCGGTTCTGGCCTATTTTCAAATATCTGGATCGCCCTGCTCAAAGTCATTTCTGGTTGGCCAATGTTGGGCGTCAGTTCTGGAGCGGAGCCTTCTGGCTTTCAGTCGGCAGGCATGAGCGGGATAATGCACGTCTCAACGAGCTGCTGCTCCCGGGCGATATTCTGCTGCGCCTTACGGGTTACCCCGGGCCTCTGGCTCTTGCGCGCAATCTGGGGGCTGAGCCCTGGCCTCAGGCGCTTGTTGAAGCTGCTGCTTCTCTGCTTGCCTCGTTCTCTCCCAAAGCGGTTGCGGCCGGTGAGCCGGTGGAAACTCTGGTCAGAACTGTGGGTGAAAATGAATCGGAAAACTGCATAATGGTATTGCCCAACAGGAATACTCTATGGGGAGAAGCTGCTTGGGAAGAAACGGCCATGGAAATAAAACAGCGCTACAAGAGCTGACAGTGATGCAGGCATTAAACGGAGGGATCAAATTCAAATCCCTCCGTTTTTATTTTTCAGCATCTCCGGTTATGCAAGGACGGGGCAATGGCGAATTTGCATAAAGGGGGCTCAGCGGCGCCAGGCCCTGCGGAAGTGCACCACCGCAAATATCGCTCCTATCAGGAGCAGGGCGGCAATGACAATGCGCGCGTAGCCTGCAAAGGTATGCAAAATTTCCGCGAGCAGCATTCCGAACAGGTAGCCGCCCCAGGCAAACGAAGTGGCCCAGATAGCCGCGCCGATAATGTTGAGAATGATGAATTTTTTATAATTTACCCCACTTATTCCCATCATTACCGGGGTGACATTGCGCAGCCCGTAGAGAAAACGGAAACCCAGAATCAGAAGCGTTTCATGTTTTTCCATTATTCTGGTTACTTTTGCAGCGGCCCATTTCATTCTGGGTTTGGTCTCCAGAAAAGGTTTGCCTTTTTTGCGCCCTATCAGAAACATCAGCTGATCGCTGGTGCAGCTGCCGCAAAATGCACAAATGGCGATGAGGGGCAGGGACAGTATTTCTTCGTGCGCCAGATAACCGGCAACCAGAACGATTGTTTCTCCTTCAAGAAAAGTGCCGATTAAAATTGCAATATAACCGTAGTCCTGTACAATTTCTATAAGAAGTTCAGTATTCATTAAATATATGTGATAGAAGTGATTTCACGCAAGCTGCGGAATAAAAACTTAATAAGCCATATTAATTTTATATAACATACCTCTAAAGAGCTGTAGGCGCAAGCAATTTGCCTGCTGAACTCTGTAATAACCGTAGTCTGTATCCCATGCAATGCCGAAATTAATGATAACGACAGTTCCGGGCAGGGCAATCTCGCGTTTTACCTTTATTGCCATTGGGGGCGGGTTATGCTTAAATAGTTCAATGCAACGCGGGTATGAAGTTTGCATAAATTCAGGCTGGATATCTGCGTGTTTTACTGAAGAAATAAGCTCCTCTGAGTGAGATTTTAAAAATGGCAAAATTGTTTGATCTGGTTGAAAATGTCCTTCCGAAAAACCTTGACCTCGCCCGGGAAGGCCCCGGGATTGCGGCCTGGGTAAACTGGACTGGAGAACTTAATCTTTCTGTTGAGCAGGCTTTTCAGGATTATGGCGGAAGGCTTGTTATAAAAAATGAAAACAGCGGATTATGGTTTTTCTTTTCTTCCGAGGTGTTTCTTGCCATTGCCAGGGGCCAGCTGTGGGCCAAAATGCACAAGTTCAACATTTCCATTGTGCTTATGCCCGCCAAAATTTATATTTCGGAAGGCAGCCGCCGCAGCATCAGCCTGGATGAAAAATTTCTTGATCAGACAACTCCGCCTCTGGATGGCCTCACAGTCTGGGTGCACCCGGATATCGCGCCTTTGGGGCAGGGTATCCCCGGGCTGATTTTTGAGCCGCTTGAAGCTGCTCCTGGAATGGTCCCGCTCAACTGGTTCAGCATGTTTGCCGACTCACGCCTGGTCTACCGCACAAATCTGGGCTGGTACTGCATTTTAAAGCCGCTCGGCAACCCGCTGGAAAAAAGTTTTCAGGTCGGCTGGCGCGATTTTTTCAGTGAGCTTGAAAACATTTTGCACCGACAGAAGTTTAAGTATACAATTTCCAACAACTTTTTGATGTTTCCCATCGAAACGCTGTCGAAATTCAACAGTTGGATGCGTGAACAGTTTGCTTTGGTGAAGTCTCTTAAAAAAGATACTGCAGAGCATTACTGGCCGTTTGTGCATGTCATCATAGACAAGAAAGGGCAGGTCTTCAGCGCAGACCTGCCGAACAAGGTCGGGCTTGACTGGGAACAGCTTATGCCCGATTTCCCGCACATGACTTTCAGAAACGCCTATTTGCTGGGTGATGACTTTACCATGCACGATGTGCGTTTTGAAACATCCACTCAGAACATTGACGACTGGTGCAATGTCAGTTTGATCAGTGAAGACTCCAACAGCGATGGCTTTTTACCGGCAATTATTCCGGTAAGCCTGGTCAGCGGTAAAAATCAGCCCTGTTTCTATTGTGGGATGCGCAACCACACCGCAGCTGAATGCCCGTCAGTGCAAATAAAAAACTGGTCGCCCAGCCTCTGGAACCCGGTTGGGATGATGAGCTTCGACAGTATTAACGCCGGTTTGCGTAAAATAGACAGCATCTTAGGAGAACAGGGGCTGGCGGGCATGCATTCGCTGCTCGAAGACAGACCCGAGCCTGAAAACCACCTGCTGCGTGCTATTTTTGACATCAACACATCTTTTCAAATACATAATCTGCCCCGCGTGTGGCTTTCGCGTTCAAAAGACTGGCCGGGAGACCCCTCCAAGGGCATGGGGCAGAAAGAGTCGCACCCCATCTGGGCTTTTATGGAAAAAATTCCTGAAGGCGACCCCATACCGCTGGAAAAAGAGCTGCAAGGCATCATACAGCACTACCCCCGTGACTGGAGGCTGGTCGCCCTTAACGGTTTTTTTGCCGTAGAGCGGGATGACCTGATCAGGGCAAGCCAGCTCTGGAAAGAAGCTGAGTTGATGACCTCAGCCAAAATCCATATTGCGTTCATTAAATATCTCCAGGCCAGAATTATGGAGATTCAAGGCAAATATGAACATGCCGGCTCCACATATCGGGAAGTGTCGGGCATTTGCCCTAACTGGCTGGAGCCTAAATACCGCCAGATTGTGTGCCGGGTAAAGATGGGTTTTGCTGAGCAGGCTATCCCTGCTTTGATGCAGATAATTGATGTTGATCCGAACTTTTTCAACCGTGCCCTTATCGACCCGGAAATGGAACGCGGTCATATTCAGATGCAAAGTTCGCTTTATACTCCCTGGATTTTGGCGGAAGATAAAATTCCGGGTGAGCTGGCTGAGCTTGAGATGATGAAGCGCGATTTGACTGTGTGGTTTTCCGATGAAAACGATTTTCTGGAAAAAATCACCAAAAAAATTGATGCCGTTCTGGCTCTGGGCGGTGTGGCCAACTATGTGCCTTATCAAAAAATTATCAGGCAGAAATCAATTCTGCTGACTGAAAAACAGGATCAGATTACCGTTGAGACGCGCAATCTGCGCAATCGTCTGAAAATATACAAAAACAGGCTTATCAAGGTTCAGGAAGAGGCGGCCTGGTTTCCCTTCCCCCGGCTGATTAACCAGTTTACCCGGGTGTTTAACTCGGTGGCCAGCAGCACAGCCTGGGCGCTTAAGGCCAATTTATATAATTCTGATAACTTTCAGAAGGCTACGCGTATTGCCGACCGCGAAGAAGAACGGGTGAAAAAGCTGGAAAGCCAGATTCGTTTTTTGCGGATTGTGCGCGACTCAACCCTGTTTGCGCTGATTATGGGCAAACTGTTGATTTGGATGGAGCTGTTTGTCCTGATTCTGGTTTTTGCAGGCGTTCCTCTGGGGGTATATTACGCAGACAAGGCTTCAATCAAGCTTGCTGCCGGACTGCCGTTTTCAGAACAGTGGCAGGTGCAGAAAATTCTTGTAGTTACCTTGAGTATCTGCGCTTTGCTTATTGCCGCCTTTCGCACTGCAAGCGTCTTTGAAAAACGCAGAAATAAGCTCTTGCAAAAGGGCAGAGAGCGAATGATGAAAGCGAAGAAATAGGGGAAAACGCCGCTGTAAGCGGCGTTTTTTATGACTTCATATTAATCCCGTCAAATCCCAAACTCCTCCCTCGATATCC
>JAFQMU010000044.1 GCA_017421085.1 Desulfovibrionaceae bacterium
ATATCTGCACGTTTTCCCATGCGGGGAATCCGGTATTCAAAAATAATTCTTCCTTCGTCAAGCTCAGGAAGTTGCCTCTTCAAAATGTGAACTTCTTCTCAGGCTATTTCTTTATTTCTTGTTGAATAGTAGTTTCAAAAGCGCTGTTATTACTGTGAATGATTCCTAAAATAGTTTCATGGGTTTGCTGAAGAAAGTTTTTTACAGAATCGGAATAATAGGATTTCAGGTTTGGCAGGAGAGATGATTTTGAAGATGTATTCCGTTGTTTCATTTTGTCCTGTCCCTGATTTTGCTGCTGAGAGATTTCGGCAGCCCGGCAGAAGCTTATTTCTTCTGCCGGGTTTTGTTAAGCCTTGAGTCCGAGGCGGGAAATGATGCCCATGATATTATAAGTGAGTTTGGCGGCGGCCAGATCGGAAGAGTGAAATCCTGGGTAGGGGGCCAGCTCAACCACATCTACGCCAAGCACGTTGCGGCCTCGAATGGCGTGCTCAAGGAGGAAAATGGCTTCATACCAGCCCAGACCGCCCGGATCGGGGGTGCCGGTTGCCGGCATTACTGCTGAGCTCAGCGCATCGACATCGAAGGAAACATAGATATTCTGCGGGAAATCCGGCGGCAGCAAAGTAAAGTTATCGGCAAGGATTGCGTTAAGGCCGCCCATGCGGGCCAGCTCCAGTCCATCCAGGTGCTTTACGCCATAATCTTTACGAAAAGCCTCTTCTTCTTCGCAGAGGGAGCGAACGCCGACTTGAAACAGCTTAAGACCAAGTTCGCAGGCGCGGCGCATTACGCAGCCGTGTGAATAGAGAGTATCATCATAAATGTAGCGCAAATCGCCGTGGGCATCAAAGTGGACAATGCCGAAGTCATTTCCGTAATGCTTAGTCAGGGCCCGCAGGGGAGCAAGCGAGATGGTGTGCTCGCCGCCTAGGGTTACGGGAATGGAGCCGTTTTCTACGGCCATGTGTACGGCGGCTTCAATTCTGCCCAGCACCTCTTCGGGCTCACCTTCGCAGTCTACAATAGGGCCGGTGTAGATGCCTTCATGCCAGGGTATGGACTCACCATCCCAAAACTCCAACTGGTCGGATGCGGCAATCAGAGCGGCAGGGCCCTTGGCAGTGCCCCCCTCATAAGATACCGTGGCTTCATATGGGGCCGATATAATGTAAAAGCGGCAATCTTCCCTGGGCAGATAGGGCTCTTCTTCACCCAGGAATTTGTCATAACAATGGATTTCTTCCATAATCCTTTCCTTTTTTATATGCTGTTTGAGCGTTCCAAAAATTTGTTCATGCCGTTTTAGTGTAATATTCAATCTATGCCGTAAGTTAATGGGACGTTGAAAAAGCCGCGAATATGCAGGGCAACTTTTACTGTCTTGATTGAACTTCCTCATAAACAGATTGCGCCTGCCCTGAGGGTAAGCGCAATCTGAACGCTGTCAAGGGTTTTGGCGTACCCGACTGGGTACTGGTTTTAATCGACCTTTTTCTCCACGGGTTTTGTTCCGGTTATTTTATTGAGCAGCCTTCCCCGCCAGGTAGAAGTTTTTTTCATGCGGTTTCCTGTCAGTTTGAATTTTTCGTTGGCTTCGATTACCACAGTGAAAAAGAGGGGGACAAAAATGGTGGCGATGAACGTGGAAGCCAGCATACCCCCCACCACGCCGGTGCCGATAGCGTGCCGTGAAGCCGCCCCCGCCCCGGTGGAAATGGCCAGGGGCAGACAGCCAAGCACAAAGGCCAGCGAGGTCATAATAATAGGACGGAAGCGCAAACCGGCAGCGGCTACTGCGGCCTCGCCGGGAGTGCGCACTGTGCCGCTTTCCCACTTGAGCAGGGCGAACTCCACAATCGGAATGGCATTTTTCGCCGACAAACCCACCAGCGTAAGCAGAGCAATTTGCAGGTAAATGTCATTGTCGAGTCCTCACAGGAGGGTAAAACCACCAGCCCCGAAGGCAGCGAACGGCACGGCGCAGATTACCGCTATGGGCAGGGTCCAGCGTTCGTATTGGGCGGCAAGAATCAGAAATACCATGAGCAGCCCCAGGAGCAGCATTTGGGAAGATGAACCGCCGGTGACCCTTTCCTGATAGGCTGAGCCGGTCCAGGCAATTTCATAATCGGAGTATTCGCCTGTCAGAACTTTGTCGGCTACTTCTTCCATGGCGTCCAGCGCCTGCCCGGAACTGTATCCTTCAGAGGGGCCTCCCACGATATGTGCCGCGTTGAAGATATTGAAGCGGGTTACCAGGTCCGGCCCTTCTGTCGGCACAATTCTGGCTATGGACACCAGGGGAATCATATCGCCGCGGTTGGAGCGCAGGTAGAGATTGCTGAAATCTTCCGCTCGGGCCCGGTATTCGCTTTCAGCCTGTGTAATTACTTTGTAGGTGCGGCCATAGAGGTTGAAGTCGTTAATATACTGCGAACCGTAAATGGCCTGCATTGAGGTGAACACGCTGGTAATAGGAATGCCCAGCATTTTCGCCTGTTCGCGGTCGAGGTCGACATAAAGCTGCGGAACATTTGCCGAAAAGGTGGACGTTACCCCGGCAAGGTGCGGGTGCTTATTCGCCTCTGCGGTGAGCAGGGATGCCACATGGGCCAGCTCCTGGCTGTCGCCGTCGCCGCGATTTTGCAGATAGAGCTCAAAGCCACCGGTGTTGCTCATGCCGATAATCGGCGGCGGGTTGAAGTTCAGAATGATTGCTTCCGGAACAGTGGCGGCAAAGCCGTACATGGTGTTCACAAAATCGAAGCTCGACTGCCCCTCTTCGGTGCGCTCGTCCCAAGGCTTGAGCATGATGAACGCAGAGGCGGAGTTGCTTTTGATTGCCCCGGCCAGCATATCATAGCCCGACAGTAGCATGTAGTTGTCGACTATTTCCTGCTCTTTCAAGAATTTATCCAGCTTGGCTGAAACCTCTTCAACCCGGTTGAGCGAGGCGCCATCAGGCAGCATGATCGCCGTCATGACGTCCCCCTGGTCTTCATCGGGAACCAGGGAGGTTGGGGTAATTTTGAAGAACAGGCCGGTTAGCCCGAAGATTATCACCATAAGCAGGGCTGCAATTTTCCGATGGCTTATCATCCAGGCCACGACATTGGTATAATTATTGGTGCGCCGTTTGAACCAGGCATTGAATTTGGCAAAGAAACCGCCCATGGGATGGAGGTCGGTTTTCAGCATCAGGGCGCATAGCGCCGGGGTCAGGGTCAGGGCTACAAAGCCTGAAATGGCCACCGACACGGCAATGGTTACTGCAAACTGACGATACATGGCCCCGGCCAGACCGCCCAGAAATGCCACCGGAACGAACACCGAGCAGAGCACCAGCACAATGGCGATAACCGGTCCCGTTACCTCGCGCATGGCCTTTTCTGTGGCGGCGTGGGGTTGCAGTTTTTCCTGCTCCATTATCCGGTCAACGTTTTCGAGCACTACAATAGCGTCATCCACCACTATCCCGATAGCGAGCACCATCCCGAACAGGGTGAGGGTGTTGATGGAAAAGCCGAAGGCATACATGCCGGCAAAGGTACCGATAATGGAAACCGGCACTGCCGCCATGGGAATTATCGTAGCCCGCAAATCCTGCAAAAAGAGAAAAACAACCAGAAACACCAGCACCATGGCTTCGATGAGGGTTTTTACCACCTCTTCAATGGAAATGCGTACAAAGGTGGTTGTGTCATATGGAATGGTGTATGAAATACCCTCGGGGAAGTTTTGAGAAATGCGGGCCATATGCTCTTTTACCAGAGTGGCGGTGTTCAGGGCGTTGGCCCCCGGTGAAAGAAACACTGCCAGAGCCACGGCATCGCGCCCGGTATCCACAGCCTGGAAGTCGTAAAGATAGGCCCCCAGCTCCACCCGGGCCACATCTTTCAGGCGCAGAATGCTGCCGTCGGGGTTGGCGCGCAGAATAATGTTTTCAAATTCTTCAACTGTGGAAAGCCGCCCTTTGGTCTGCACCATATACACGGTTTCCACCGGTTCGCTGAGCGGCTCCTGCCCGATGCGCCCTGCGGCGAACTGAGCGTTCTGGTCCTGAATAGCCAAGGCGATGTCATCAGAGGTCACTCCCAGAGAGGTCATCACATCCGGCTTGAGCCAGATACGCATGGTATAGTCTTTCATGTCGAAGAGCACGGCATCGCCCACCCCCTCAACACGCTTAAGGTCGTCAATAACGTTGATTGCCCCATAGTTGGCCACATCAATATTATTGACCGTGCCGTCAGGAGAAAAGAGCGATATCATCAGCAAAATTGAAGCTGAGCGTTTGAACACCAGCACCCCTGTGCGCCGCACCTCCTCCGGCAGCATGGGCAGCGCCGCCTGTATTCGGTTGGTAACGTTGACTGAGCACATATCCGCATCTCTGTCGGAATCAAAATAAACCTGCAAGGTGTAGGTGCCGTCGGATGCAGATGTTGAGTTCATGTAAAGCATGCCCTCAACCCCGTTTACCTGTTGCTCAATGGGGGCGGCAACGGTGTTGCTGATAACTTCGGGGCTGGCGCCGATGTAGGTGGCCATAACCTGGATGGTAACCGGAAGCAGCTCAGGGTATTGGGCGACCGGCAGGTTTTTCATGGCCAGCAGGCCGCCCAGGGTAATCATGAGCGACATTACTGTGGCCAGAATGGGACGGCGGATAAATACGCTTGAAATCATACGCTTACCAGTAACTTAATTGCTTTTCGGTTCAGTACTGTTGGAAGAGCCGCTTTCACTTAAAATGGTCACCGGACCGCCGGGTTGAACTTTCTGAATTCCGTCAACAACAATGCGGTCGCCCGCCTTGGCTCCTTTTTTCAAGATGTAATCGGGGCCCAACGACATCTCCTGTTCAAAGGGCGCCATCTGAACATGGTTGTTTTCATCAAGCACATATAAAACCGGTCCATTCTGAGTGTGCAGCACAGCCCGCTGGGGAACAATCAGCACATCTTTGAGCATGTAGCCGCGCATATATACGCGGGCAAACTGTCCGGGCAGAATGTTTTTTGCATCATTGACCAGCTGGGCTCTGGCCTTGATTGAAGATGTTGCCGGGTCAACCCGCGGGTCAAAAAAGTTTACCACGCCCTTGCCGGAATGCAGTGAGCCGTCAGAAAGTTCAATATCCACATCAAACTGATTGTTGGCAGGGGGTTCCAGCATGCCGCGCTTCATCATGTCGGCATAGTGAAGGGCATCGGCGGATGGAATGGAAAAATTCACATAGAGCGGGTCAATCTGCACCATTTTGGTGAGCACCTGCCCCACAGAAACCAGATTGCCTTCGGAAAAGTTTTCTTCACTGGCGGCGCCGCTGATCGGGGCCAGAACAGTGGTGTATCCAAGATTGATTTCCGCATTCTCCACCAGGGCGCGGGCGGCTTCCACATCGCCACGGGCGGCGCGGTAAGCGGCGATGGCGTCATCGCGCTCCTTACGGCTTACTGCTGCCTCATTATAAAGGCGGAGAAAGCGGTCATGGTCTAGCTTGGTCTGATAAAGCCTGGCTTCCGCCTGGGCCAGATTGCCTTTGGCCTGATTGAGCGCGGCCTGATAGGGTGCCGGGTCAATCTGGAAAAGCAGCTGGTTCTTTTCCACAATGTCTCCCTCTACATAATCTTTTTTCAGGAGAATGCCGCTGACCTGGGCCCGGACTTCAACTTCTCTGAAGCCCGCGGTCTGCCCCACAAACTTGCCTATGAGGGGCACATTTTGAGGTTCAAGGGTAGTGATTACCACGCCGGGAGGAGGCAGCTTTTGTTCTTCAGCGTCGCTGCAGGCGGAAAGCAGGGGCAGGGTAAGGAGAAGGCAGAGCAGGTAAACTGGTTTTTCAAGCGCTGGAAAGGTCATTTGTCTCTCCTGAAAAAGGCGGCAAAAAGTCTGAAGATGATTGAAAATCTGTTGAACGGCTTGATTTTTCGGCCAAGCATACAGATAACTTTTGGCATAGCATGATTTAATTCACCCGGCAACGACTTTATGAATTGAAAAGTATGTAGGGATATTCGAGGAGAAAGGCGACTTTGCGGGCTGGTTGTAAAATTAGCTTGTGCTATCTGCCTTTTTGCTGCTATTATCAACAGATTGGAAATGACCGCCAAATAAATATTATTTTGACTTACCGCAGCTGATGCTTAACATAAGCTACTGAAATGGTTCGTTAATTGCAACGCTTGCTGAAAAGTATATTATTGACATGGAGAAAACATGAGCAGCTTAATTCCCATGGTTGTCGAAACAACCGGTCGTTCTGAACGGGCATATGATATTTTTTCCCGCCTGCTGAAAGAAAGAATTGTGGTTTTGGGAACTGCGGTCGATGATCATGTGGCATCGCTTATTTGCGCACAATTGTTGTATCTGGAAGCCGAGAATCCTGAAAAGGAAATATATATGTACATCAATTCTCCCGGAGGAGTGGTCACAGCGGGTCTCGCCATTTATGATACCATGCAGTATATTTCATCACCTGTCGCCACCCTGTGCATGGGGCAGGCCGCAAGCATGGGAGCGCTTCTGCTTGCCGCCGGGGCGCCTGGAATGCGCTACTGTCTGCCCAACAGCCGGGTGATGATTCACCAGCCTTCCGGCGGTTTCCGGGGGCAGGCCACCGATATTGAGCTGCACGCCCGCGAGGTGCTGCGTTTAAAGCAGCGGCTCAATGAAATTCTGGGCGGACATTGCGGTAAGAGCGCGGAAGAGATGGAGAAACTGACTGAACGTGATAATTTTCTTTCTCCTGAAGAGGCGCTCGAGCTTGGGCTGATTGACAGGGTGATGACCTCCCGCTCGGAAATTCAGCAAGTTGCCGATAATAAACAGAACTAACAGAGAGAATCTCTTCATGGATATGCAAGATCCCAAAGAAACATTATATTGTTCCTTCTGTCATAAAAGCGCCGATACAGTAAGTCATCTGGTGGCCGGCCCGGCAGGAGTGAATATTTGTAAAGACTGCGTCGGCATGTGCAATGAAATCATTGCCAACGAAAAGATAAAGGAAGTCATGGACAGCGGCGTTCTGCTTTCCCCCATGGAAATCAAGGGAAAGCTCGATGAGTATGTCATCGGTCAGGAAGACGCGAAGAAGCTGCTCTCGGTTTCTGTGCACAACCACTACAAACGGGTCTTTTTCAGTGAAGCTATCGGTAACGATATTGAACTTGAAAAGAGCAATGTGCTGCTGGTCGGGCCGTCAGGCAGCGGGAAAACTCTGCTGGCCAAGACCCTGGCCCGGATTTTGAAAGTGCCTTTTGCCATAGCCGATGCCACCACCCTTACTGAGGCCGGCTATGTGGGCGAAGATGTGGAAAATATTCTGGTGCAGCTGCTGCAAAATGCCGATTATGACATGGAGGCTGCCCGAAAAGGGATTATTTATATTGATGAAATCGATAAAATTTCACGGAAAAGCGAAGGGCCTTCCATTACCCGTGATGTGTCGGGCGAGGGGGTGCAGCAGGCTCTGCTGAAAATTATCGAGGGTACCGAGGCCAATATCCCTCCCAAAGGGGGGCGCAAGCATCCCCAACAGGAATTTATCCGCATGGATACCACCAATATCCTGTTCATTCTTGGCGGCGCTTTTGTAGGATTGGAAAAGATTATTGAAAAGCGCGTGTCCGGTGGGTCCATGGGCTTCGGGGCCAAAGTGCGCAGCGCTAAAGGCCCGGATATGGGGGAAATGCTCAAACTGGTGCACCCCAACGACCTGGTGCAGTTCGGTCTGATACCTGAATTTGTGGGACGCATTCCGGTCATCACCAATGTGAGCGACCTGGAGGAAGAGGATTTGATAAGAATTCTCACTGAGCCTAAAAACGCCCTGGTCAGACAGTATCAGAAGCTGTTTGAGCTCGATGGGGTGAGTCTGCGCTTTACCGATGAAGCCCTGCAGGCTGTCGCCGCCAAAGCCATTGAGCGTAAAACCGGTGCACGCGGTCTGCGCAATGTCATGGAAGGGGCAATGCTCGATATCATGTACCGCCTCCCGGCCATTGCCGGTCTTAGGGAATGCATAATCAATGAGGCGGTGATTAATTCGGGGGAAGAGCCCATTCTGATTTTTGACAATAAGGCAAAAGTCGCCAATTAATTGAACACTCCGGGTTGCCGCAGTTTCCATATGCCGGACGGCGTTGTTTTCGTAAAACGCTGCGTGGAAACGGAATCTCGTCAACCTGTCGCCATTATGACTGCCGGGCTGGCTTGCGCCCGCAGTTGGAGGGTATATGTCTGATTTTAAGTTCGATGGTGAACTCGCGGAGCTTGACAGTCCTCTGCTTTTACCGCTCATGTCTTTGCGCGAAGTGGTGATGTTTCCCCGCTCGGTTACCCCTCTCTTTGTGGGGCGGGATGTTTCCATCCGTGCAATTGAAAGCGCCCTTGCCGATTATGATAAGCTGATTTTTCTCGTAGCGCAGCAACAGCCAGATTTGGAAAAGCCTGCCCTGGACGACTTGTTTGCAGTGGGCACGGTGAGCCGGGTGCTGCAGCTTTTAAAGCTGCCTGACGGTACGATTAAAGTGCTTTTTGAGGGGCTCTATCGGGCGGCATGGGCTCCGGCGGATGAGTTCCTGCCGGGCGGCAATGAATTTCAGATAGTTCAGGTAAACCGCATTGCCGATATCGGCAGCGAGTCACCTGAGCGTGACGCCTTGGTGCGCGCCGCCCAGGAGGCATTTGAAGATTATGCCAAAATCAACAAGAAAATCAGTCCGGAGCATCTGGCTTCCATCACCGCCCTGAATGACCCTGGGCGTCTTGCTGATGCGGCCATGCCCCACATTAAGGTAGATTACCGCAAGAAGCAGGAAGTGCTGGAAGAGGCCGACTCAATGGCCCGTCTGGAAAAGGTTTATGAGTTTCTGCAAAGTGAAATCTCTATTTTTAACATGGAGAAGCGGATAAAA
>JAFQMU010000045.1 GCA_017421085.1 Desulfovibrionaceae bacterium
CAAGTCATGCGCGATATGCAGAGCCTGTTCAACAACGGGCTCTGCATATCTTTAACTCACGGCTATAAAATGCTTAAACAGATAATTTACCGGATGTCTGTCATGACTATGATTTTTATAGGGGTTCAGTTTGAACAGGCGGAGCTGAAAATCATCAAACAAAATGGAGAAGAACTGGAATTTATGGTGGAACTGGCCGATACTCCCGAATTGCGGAGGCTGGGGCTGATGTTTCGCACAAAACTGGCCGAAAACGCCGGAATGTTCATGGATTTCGGCTATGAGCGGATAATCGGCATGTGGATGAAAAATACGCTTATCCCGCTGGACATGCTGTTTGCCGATGCACAGGGAAACATTTTTCTGATTGCGGAAAATGCCCGTCCCCTTTCGCTTGAAATCATATCTTCTCAAAAACCGGGGCGTTATGTGCTGGAAATTCCGGGCGGAAGCGCCAAACGCCTGGGGATAACTCCCGGCGATAAAATACGCCTGTGCAAATAGGCCGAAGGCTGGAGGCAGAAATTACCCGCCTGCCGCAATTACGCTTGAATGTTCAACATTCAAGCGCTCTCCCCCCGTATCTCATCAGGAAAACGCCGTTTCCACCCACTTTCGGCGTTTTTGCCCGTCTGTCCAGTCTTGCGGCTGACGGGCATCCTATTCAGCCGGATACTCCAGCCGAAGCAGACATCCGGCCGGAGCCGGGCGCCACCTCCGGGCAGCCGGCAGCCATTTACCTGACTGCACTTTCAGAGGCTACTCTTCACCAACGGCATCAAACTGAACCTGCAGCTTGAAGCGGTGCTCGGCAGGCAAATTGAGGATTGTCAGTCCCAGCTCCCTTTCAAGCCCGGCAATGATTTCCCGCAGGGCATCTTCTCCCTGAGCAGTAAGGGTAAACCAAAGGTTGAACTGATGCTCTCGCAGGTAGTTATGGGTAACTCCGGGCAAAGCGTTAATCTTTGCCGCTGCCTCTTCCAGGCGTTCAGGAGAAACGCTCACTGCGCAGAGAGTGGTTTTGAAACCCAGTTCTGCGGGTTCAAAGGTCGGCCCGATGCGCCGAATCAGCCCATCCCTCAGCCAGCGCTCCACCAGCTCAATAACTTCTCCTTCACTCAACCCGCTTTGCTCGCCCAAGTGGGCAAAAGGCCGCTCACACAGAGGGAAGTCGGTCTGAAGCAATCGGAGCAATGTTTTCTGGGCCTTATTCATGACTTTGCCTTAACGTCCGCATGTTTGTTTCATTGCCTGAGAAGAGGTGGAGAAAGCAGTTTCCCCAGCAGCTTCCCCATCTTACCGGGCAGACGCCGGGCAAATGGAATCAACGGTTCAAGCAATCCAGGTCGGCACAGGCGGGCAAGCATCAGGTAAAAAAAGGAGAAAACAGAACCGCAAATAAACATCAGGGTCAGGTTCCCCGAAATGTTATCACCCAGAGCCCTTTCCAGAAAATAAAAAATTATCCCTGCCGGAGCTGCCGCCGCAGCGCTGAGCAGACAGGCTGACAGACCGTGCGTTACTGTTCCTCTCAAAGCATCGCCGCCGTGTTTTCTTATCCAGGCGGCAGCCAGCAGGGCGGCATAGGCCAGCACTCCGGCCACGCTCACCCCGGCAATGCCCGCTGTTCCCGCCCGGACAGACGCCCAGTAATACGCCGGCAAAAAAATCAGGGTGACCAGGGTGCCGCAAACGGCTGGAGTAAGGGTATTTTCCATGGCGTAAAAGCCGCGCCCGATCAACTGCTGCGCCCCCCAGAAAATCACGCCTGCCAGCATGATTCTAAGAAGCAGGGCGGCGGCCTGAGTATCAGAGGCAGAGAAATCGCCATGCTGATAAATCACAAAGATGATCGGTTGCGCCAGCAGTATCATGCAGACGCAGATGGGAGCCAGCACGGCAAATACATTTTTCAGAGCCCCCTGCAGAGTCTGATTGAAGCGAACGCACTGGCCGCTGGCAGCTAGCTGGGCCAGAAAAGGAAATGAGGCTACCCCGGCGGCCTGAGCCACTACCCCCACCGGCACCTGCATCAGACGGCGGGCATAGTTGAGCAGGCTCACCCCGCCCTCGCCGGCAAGGCTCCCGAAAATGCGGAAAAACTGCTCATCCAGCACCACCATCGACTGCCCAAGCATCAGGGGCAGGGCCAGAATAAAAATCTTTTTCAGTTCAGGATGAAACAGATTGAATGTGAGGTTAAACCGGCCGGTCGCATCATCCTCCCGGTCAGCTGATAAAACCGGTTCCGGCTGTTCAGTTCCGGCCAAATCCGATGTTTTCTGCCCGGACCGGCTCGCAGAAACCTTTTCTTCCCCAGAAACATTTTCGAGCCGTGCCGTCTTTCCCGGCTCTACCTGCGGCGCGGCAACGCCGCTTCCCCGCCAGACCGCCCACAGGGGGAGCAGAAAACTTCCGGCAAATGCGCCGAGAAGCACCCCCACGCAAAACCCGGTCATGCCGCAGCCAATCAAAAGCAGCCCGAAAATAATGATACAGCCGTTGTAAATCAGCGGGGTCAGAGCCGGAACGGCAAAATGCCGCCGCAAATAGAGAATGGCCGTAAGACATGCCCCCGGCAGAAAGAAAGCCTGAGCGGGCACAATAATGCGCAGGAAAAAAGCCAGGCGTTCCTGTGACGCTTCAGAAAACCCCGGCGCCACCAGTGTTGCAAGCTCGGGCGCAAAAATGAAGGCAACCAGAGTAAAAGTGCAGATAAGAAAACACACCCACCAGAACACAGCGGAAAAAAGCCGCCAGCCGTCTTCCCGGTTTTTTGCAAAACAACGGGAGAGCACAGGTATCAGGGTAATGGAAAAGTAACCGCCGGCCAGCAGATAATTGATAAAGTCGGGAATCATGAATGAGGCGAAATAAATATCCGACTCAGTGCCCGCCCCGTAAAAATGGCCGATGACCATATCCCGCAACAGGCCCATAAACCGGGAAAGCAGCACGCTCAGCCCCATAATCAGGGCGGCGACTCCGATATGGCGACTTTTGAATAAAAATCCCAAACTGCCCTCCCAGACTCAGCAGACAGCAGAGCCGCCCGCTTAACCCATGCGCCCGGTAAGCTTTAACAGGTCAAGCATGGCCTGATGAGGGTCAAGCCCCAAACCGGCTGCAATATAGGGCAGGTTCTCTTCTGCATCTGATGCCCGCAAATAAAGCGGCTCTACAGGTTTCCGGGAATACTCCGCCCCGGCGGCCGCACCCAGCAGGCACGGAACAGAAGGAAAAAGCGGCTCGTCAAGCAGATGCGCGTGAGGAAAACAGGTGGCAAAAAATTCGCGGTTGCGGGCAAGCCCGCTGCCCATCAGATACAGAGGCGACGGATGTTGTGCAGGCTGCCCTCCCTCCTGAACATTATCAGCACAGCCCTTCTTTGCCCGGTTGGTATCAGGGTGAACAGCCGCGCCGTCTCCCCCGTTATCAATGATTTCAGCGGCATTTTTGAGCAGACAGCCCCGGGCCGCGCATAAGGGAGAAAGCTCCGTCTCCAGATTAAAACCCTGAATATGCACCTGCCCCCGCCGGGCGTGGGTCAGCGTCCATAAATTCCCGGCCTGCGGCAAATCCAATGCTGTCAGAGCAGTATGCGCAAGCAAAGGCAGATAATCGATCCCCCCCAGTTCCGGTTTGCCGGGCATGGAACGGGACAACCCCAGCGCTGTGCTCAGGGCGAGCCGAATGCCCGTAAAACTGCCCGGCCCGCGCACACAGGCGATTCGTCTGACTTCACTGTTTTTTATCCCGTTTTTTTGCAACAGCTCCGCCAGATTCGGAATCAGGGTTTCCGCCCCCTGCCCGTCCGGTTCCCAGCAAAGGCTGTCGATAAGTGCAGAAGCTGTAGTCCGGAACGCGTATTCAAGCGCATTTCCACCCTCGGCACAAACCGAAGCGCAAGACTGAAAGCTTCTGTTTTCCGCGGTACGAGCCAGAAGCAACTGCAACGGCCCTTCCATGCTGTTTATGATAATTGTAACCATTGAGTTCCACTCATCAACTGTTGAGCAGGCCGACCACATCATTAAACACCGCCAGGCCCATCAGACTGAGCAGCAGCAGCAGCCCCACCCGCAAGGCCACTTCCTTGAACTTGTCGGGCAGTTTTCGGCCAATAGCCATTTCAATTACAAAAAACATGATGTGCCCGCCGTCCAGAACCGGTATGGGCAGCAGATTAAGCACCGCCAGGTTGATGCTGATAAACAGGGTGAGTTCAAGCACGCTGCTCAGCCCGCGCTCCGCACTCATGCCGATAAGCTGGCCCATTCCTATGGGGCCGACCAGCGAGTCCGCCTCCACCTGCAGGGTAACGGCATCTTTCAAAAACTGCCCGATGGCTTCCACATACCCCCAGACCTTGCCCACCCCCAACAGGGCCGACTCAAAAAAACCGTAGCGGTGCTCCACCAGCGTGAGCTCCTGCGCAGGCGCAATGCCGATAATCCAGTTTTTGAAACTGCGCCCCAGCACATTGGGCACTTCATGCTGCACCGGGGTAACTGTGAAAGTCAAATCTTCCGTGCCGAAGGCAGTTTTACGGCGCACGTCCACTTCCAGCGGGCGATCTTTGGCGTTATAGACAATGGGGGTAATTTTTTCCCAGCTGCTAATTTCCTGCCCGTCAATCCTAAGAATGAGGTCGCCGGGGGCAAGCCCGGCAGCAGCCGCAGGGGACCCCTCCTGAACCGTGCCAACTTCCGGCACAATCAAGGTTTCGCCGTTATGCCACAGAAGCCCCCAGGCAAGAACCCAGGCAATGAGGATATTAAACACCGGGCCTGCCGCCACAATCAGCAGCTTCTGCCAGGTGGGATGATTGGAAAAGCTCTCTTCCGGCGTGAAGTTTTCGGGCAGGCTTTCCCCTTCCTGCTCACCCACCAGCATTACAAAGCCGCCCAGCGGGATGGCGGCCACCTGATAGTGGGTTTTATTGCGGGTTATGCCGAAAAGACGGGGGCCAAGCCCCAGAGAAAATTTACTGACTCCCACCCCGCAGGCGCGGGCCACCAGAAAATGCCCCAGTTCATGAAAAAAAATCAGACCCCCGATAACGAGGATTATGGCTATAGCGGCTGTCATACCTTACTCAACAGTTCAGAAATTAACTTTCAGCTCTGCTCAGGGCTGCCCTTAACTCCTGGATTTCTTCCAGACCGGCAGATGCAGAATGCTGCCTGCGGCCTCAGCCGCATAACTTTCACCTGGGAATCGCCCTGTGCACTTATCAGGAGAACTCAACTCAGAGCCCCAGGTCTCCAAAAACTGATGCGCTGCGCCCGCCTGAAGTTCAGGCCCGGACTTCAAAGCTGCATTCCGGCCCGCCCATACCGGCAGAGCGGCACCGGCGTCCCAAAACAAGCTGCCTGAAAAGCAGGCGCTTAAAAAAGCAACCTTATATAGATGCTACATCTTTGCCAATCTGTCCAGACACCAGCTCCGGGTTTTTTTATCGAGCTCAAGAATATCTTCCTCCATGCACGACGGCGGAGAGGCCACCTCGTTCATGGCGGCAAGAATAAGCTCCGGGATGCCCATAAACCCAATCCGCTTCTGCAAAAAGGCCTCTACGGCAATTTCGTTGGCTGCGTTCAGAATAATCGGCAATCCCCCGCCAAGCCGCATGGCCTCGCAGGCATAGCCAAGGCAGGGGAAATTCTCCAGGTCAGGCAATTCAAAGCTGAGGTCCTGGGCATCATTTAATGAAAGCGCCGGAACGCCGGACGGCATTCTGCGCGGCCAGGCCATGGCGTGGGCAATGGGCATGCGCATATCGGGCGTACCCAGCTGGGCGAGCTGAGAGCCATCGCTGAAACAGATTAACGAGTGAACCAAAGACTGGCGGTGCACCGTTACCTCAATCTGATCGGGGGGCAGGCCATAGAGCTGCTGAGCTTCAATCACTTCCAGGCCTTTGTTCATCAGGGTGGCCGAATCAATGCTGATTTTTGCCCCCATATTCCAGTTGGGGTGCTTCAGAGCGGCCTCAGGCGTAACTTTGAGCAGGTCTTTGCGGGAAAACCCTCGGAACGGCCCGCCGGAGGCGGTAATCAGCAATTTTACCGGCTCCGGCCACATCCTTTCCATGAGCAGCTGAAAAAGGGCGTTATGTTCAGAATCCACCGGAAGAATTACCGCTCCGCTTTCCGCGCAGATGGAACGGATAAGCCCTCCGGCCAGTACCAGCGACTCCTTGTTGGCCAGAGCCACAATTTTTCCTGCCCGGGCAGCGGCCAGGGTGGCGCGCAGCCCGGCGGCGCCCACTTGGGCGGAGAGCACCATTTCTGCCTGTTCCAGTCCGGCCAGCGCAGCGTATCCGCTCTGCCCGGCGAAAATTTCAGGGCGGTAACCCTCCGCCAGCAGCCCGCGCAAAGGGGCGATCAGACTTTCTTCCTGCACCGCCAGAAACTCAGGCCGGTGCAGATTGGCCTGCCTGGCCAGAAGCTCGATGTTTCTTCCGGCGGCAAGAGCCAGGACTGGGAACTGACAGGCCAGTTCCGGCTCAAGCCCTTCCAGCACGGCCAGGGCGCTGCATCCGATTGAGCCGGTTGAGCCTAGGATGACCAGACGCCGCGGAAAAAAACCGCGCAGTGCGACAGCAGGCAGAGAAGAAATATAAACAGGGGCTTTCCAGCTTGATTTGAGCATGGCCTTATCTTCTTGTTACAAAATCAATATTTTAAGCAGCACATAAGTGGGCAGGGCAAACAGGAAGCTGTCGATGCGGTCAAGCACCCCGCCGTGCCCGGGAAGAATGGAGCCGGAATCCTTCACATTGCGGCTTCGTTTGAGCGCTGACTCGAAAAAGTCGCCCAGCTGCGCCATAATATTAATGACGGCGCCTGCCAGAAGCCAGTTGAGCCAGACCCCGTCCCAGACGAGCAGACCGAACAGACTGACTACCAGCGAGCAGACGACTATGCTGGCCAGGCAACCCACCACACTTTTCTTGGGGCTGACCCTGGGCCAGATTTTCTTCTTGCCCCAGGCGGAGCCAGCATAATAGGCAGATGCATCTGAAGAACTCACGGCAATAATTATCAGCAGAATTTCCAACGGGGTGAGGTAGAGAGTTATTTGCAGGAGCAGGGGAACATAGGCGAACCCGGCAAGCACCAGCATGCTGTTGCCCAAGTCGGCTTCAGTTTCATCAGCTTCCGCTCTGCTGCATCCGAAGCGCACCAGAAAGGAAACAGCCCCAATTACCGCCGCTGCCGCAATGCAAAGCATCATCACAGCGCGGGCTTCCAGAAACACGGCGGTAATCATTCCGCCGCCGGCGAGCAGCCCGGCAATTTTCTCCGGCAGCATATTGGTATTGCCGGGCCAGAACATTTCATAAAATTCCTGCTGAGCGAGAAGTGAGGCGAGAAGCAGCACCACAAACAGCGGCCAGCCTCCCATGAACAGAGCCAGCCCCAGCACAACAAGAATAATTACGCCGGTAATCAGGCGTTTTCTATGACCTTGAGGTATTTTCAATTTGTTCTCCAGTAGTTCCAAAACGACGCTGGCGCCCTGCAAAATCTGCAAGGGCGCGCCTTAATTCCTCAACATTGAAGTCGGGCCAGAGCGTTGGAGTAAAATAAAATTCACTGTAAGCGCACTGAAAAAGCAGGAAGTTGCTGATTCTCTGTTCGCCGCTGGTGCGGATAACCAGGTCAGGATCGGGCATTTTGCCGGTATACAGACGGGCGGCTATCGCATCGGGAGTGCATTGTTCAGGGAGGAGGCCGTCTTCAAGCATCCTGCGGCAGGCCATGGCCAGCTCATCGCGGCTCGAGTAATTCAGGGCAAGATTTACCTGCAGCGAACTGTTTGCAGCAGTACGAGAGCAGACCTTGTCTAAAATTGCGCGGGTCTGTGCGGGCAGGCCGTCAACATCCCCCAGAACGTTAAGACGGATATCCTGCTCATCAAACTTGCTGATTTCCCGCCCGAGAAACTGGGAAAGAAGTTTGAACAGATAGCTTACTTCTTCAGCAGGACGCTTCCAGTTCTCTTTGGAGAAAGTGTAAAGAGTCAGGTATTTAATCCCGATTTTCCGGCACTCCATTACAATGTCGCGCGCAGTTTCCACCCCC
>JAFQMU010000046.1 GCA_017421085.1 Desulfovibrionaceae bacterium
AATCCCCAAGCTTCCCTTTTAAATTGTAATTATTTGATTTATCTATCCATTCGATGGATATATCAATAAGTTCCTGTAAGCTTACTGTTTTCTTTAGCTGAGATATTGTATGAAAAACAAGCATATTACCCCCGCTGAGTACCTGAAGTACACTCCAGTTACCCAAACTTCATTATATCTAGCTTCAAAATAGCTATTATATCTTCTTCACAAGTAGAAATATAACGCCCAAAATTTGATTAAATTTCCAATTTAACATAATTAATACCACAGTTCCATGACATTGTCGATATATTGTTAAAATTTGTAATTTAAGATGCTTATACTCAACCGCAACAAACAAACTAAGTACTTATAAATGTTATGAATATTTTACCACCATCTACGTCTAAATATCAACGCATGCAGCGCCTCGTTGATTTTCTGTTTGAAGCGGGAATGCTGCGCAAAACCCCGCGCAGCGGCTATCAGTTTCTGGGCAGCGGCCGCGAAAATGTAGCTGAGCACTCCTTCCGCACTGCCATTATCGGCTACGTGCTGGCTAAAGAAGCCGGGGCCGACATTGCCCGCACCACTGCCCTCTGTCTGTTTCACGATTTTGCCGAGGCCCGCACCGGCGACTTCAACTATGTAAACCGCATTTACAATCAGGCCGATGCAAGGGCAGCTTTGGAAGACGCCTGCGCCGGCACCGGCCTCACTGCCGACCTCACCGGAATGTGGGATGAGCTGGAGGCGGAAGAGAGCCTTGAGGCCCGGCTGGCCCACGACGCCGATCAGCTCGACTTGATTCTCAATTTGAAGGAAGAGCTTGATTTAGGCAACAAATACGCCGCCAAATGGCTGGAAAACGCCCTGAAACGCCTGAGAACCCGGGAGGGCATCGCCCTTGCCGAGACCATTGTGGAAACCGATCACACCGACTGGTGGTATCTGGTAAAAGACAGAAACTGGTGGGTAAAAGGAAGACAGGACTGACCTGTCAGTCTTTGCCTATCGCTACTCATGCGATTGAAAACCCGGCTGACGGCACGGGCAAATGCCGACAATCTGGACCGCTTGATTTCGTAATTAAATCTTCAGAAGCTGTCAGCCGCCAGCGCCAGTCTATTGATAGACTCATGCACCCTGGCTTCAGAATCCCAGGCGTGGAAACTTTGCAGCCTCGTCACTGCCGGCTTAAGGCCTGCAATTTCTGCATGCTGTTTTCCATGGTGTCGCTGTCGGAAACATCCTGCTGCAGAAATTCGTTAATTACGGGGTGCATGGCTATGGCCCTATCGATTTCCGGGTTGGAGCCCTGCATATAGGCCCCGATGTTTATCATGTCTTCCATGCGCTTGTAGGAGGCCATCAGCCGGAGAATTTCTCTTCCAGCCTGCACATCTTCTTTGCTCACAATATCGGTGCGCAGACGGCTGATGGATTTAAGCACGTCAATGCAGGGGTAATGGGCCTGGTCGGCCAGTTCGCGGGTAAGCACAATATGCCCGTCAAGAATTGAGCGCACAGCATCGGCGATGGGTTCGTTGAAATCATCCCCATCTACCAGAACGGTATAAATGCCGGTGATGGTTCCCTTTTCGCTGCGTCCGGCCCGCTCCAGAAGTTTGGGAAGTTCGGCGAACACAGACGGGGTGTAGCCCTTGGTGGTTGGCGGCTCACCAATGGCCAGACCCACCTCGCGGGCCGCCATGGCGAAACGGGTGACCGAGTCCATCATCAGCAGCACGTCCTTGCCCTGATCGCGAAAATATTCGGCCACAGCGGTGGCGGCATAGGCGGCGCGCATGCGCACCAACGGGGATGAGTCGGAAGTGGCCACAATCAGCACCGAGCGGGCGAGCCCTTCCGGGCCCAAATCTTTTTCAATAAATTCACGCACTTCGCGACCGCGTTCGCCCACAAGCGAAATAACATTCACATCAGCGCGCGTGTAGCGGGCCATCATACCCAGCAGGGTTGACTTGCCCACGCCGGAACCGGCCATGATGCCCACGCGCTGCCCCTTGCCCAGAGTAAGCAGGGCATTGATGGTGCGTACCCCCACATCAAGCGGATCGGTTATGCGGGGACGGGTCAGGGGGTTAGGCGGCGGCCCGTAAAGGGGCTGAGAAATGCCAAGCGGCGGCAGGCTTCCGGCCGATGCGTCAAGCGGCCTGCCGAACGGGTCAAAGGCATTGCCCAAAAGATGATCTCCCACCGGAAATACCGGCGGGATGTTGGAATTTTTAATCAGATTACCCGGGGCAATGCCGCGCAAATCCTCATAGGGCATAAACAGCAGATTGCCGTCGCGAAAACCGGCCACCTCCGCTGCGATGGGTTCGGCGCCGTCTTCAGGCATAATATGGCACACAGCCCCCAGCGGAGCGTTAAGCCCAGTGCCTTCAGCCACCAGGCCGACTACTCGGGTAACCTTGCCGTAAACCTGATACAGATTTGTACCGACAAGCCTTTCCATACACTGAGAAGGAGAAAGCGGCATCTCAGACCTCTTCAGCTAGCATATCGGGCGCGGCGTTTTCAGGCGCAGCAGCCTTGCCTGCTCTGCCGGAAGACTTCTTGCCGCGTAAAAGCTCGCCGGGAATCAGCGAACCCAGCTCCGGCGCCGGCTCTGAAAGATTTTCCGCCTTAAAGTTCTCAGTCTGCTCCGCCATCATTTCCAGGTCAGACGAATCCGGTTCAGTGACGCTGACAGTTTCATCAGCAGAAATATCCTGCACCAAATCGGCCATATCGGGCTGAGCGGTCATTTCAGGCTGCTCCGGTATTATTTCAGAAGCAGGGGCCGCAGCGTCAAAATCATGACCATCGGAAGCAGCGGAAGGCATGCCAGACATCTTGTCGATATTTCCCATGCCAGGCGCGCCTTCAGCCTGAGCGGGAACTGTTGCTGCCGGGGCTGCTTCTCCATATCCGCCGACAGTTGTCTGGAGGCCTGAAGCAGACTGAGCCTGAGCAGTCTGTACAGAAACAGTCCGGCCCGGCATACCAGCCTCAACGGGCTGAGACGTAGAAACAAAGGCAGCCTCCTGCCCGCAAAGCACCAACTCATTCAGAATATTTTCAACCAGGGCGCGGCGCATCTCCAGACGGTTTTCCACCAGCCCGAGGCTGCTTTCCAGCACAATGCCGCCGGGGCTGACGCCGGGATCGCCCCTCACCTGAAAACGGGAGGGGTAATCGCCTCCGGCGTTGGCAACAATATCGGCTACCACAGGGGCATCTTCCTGGCTGGTAAAAACAATGGCGGATTTGCCCTTGCTCAGCCCTGCCGCCGCCTCAAGAAACAGAGCCTGAAGCAGTTCAGCCCGATGCCGGGAAAGCTCGTGCCCTATGCCGGCCTCAACAGCAGCCCGCACCAGGGCGCAAAGTTCCTGCTCCCAGGCTGCGGTAAGCCTGTCGGCCTGCGCTTCAATGGCGGAAAGCACCGCCGCCGTGGTCTGCCCGGAAGCAATACGGAACTCTTCAAGCTCAGCCTGAGCCTCATTGAGCCCCTGCTGATAGCCCTCCTGCCGGGCCTGCTCGCGCAGGGAAACCGCCTCGGCCTGGGCCTCGCGCAGAATCTCAGCGGCCTTCTGAGTGGCGCGTTCCCTGACCCGAGCCAGATATTCGGCCTCTGTTTCATCATTCCACTGCGGCCCGCTGTTTGAGCCCTCAATGCGGGCAAGGGTAGTTTCCCGCATGGGCTCCGGCCCCATGAATATGGTTCCCCAGTTTGAGGAGCTCTCAGGATTAGACGAAGACATCTCCGCCTCCGCGGCTTATGGCTATGCGACCTTCCGCTTCCAGACGGCGCACAGTTCTTACAATATTCTGCTGGGCCGACTCCACGTCCGACAGACGGGTGGGGCCCATGATTTCCAGGTCTTCGCGGATCATGGTAGCGGCGCGCTCGGACATGTTGTTGAAGAACAGCTCCTGCAGGTCGGAGGAAGCGCCCTTGAGCGCCAGAATAAGGTCGTCGTTGGAAACTTCCTTGAGCATTTCGCGGATAGACCTGTCGTCCAGACCCTTGATATCTTCGAACACAAACATGAGATTGCGGATATCCTCGGCCATCTGGGCGGATTCTTCTTCGATTTCCGAAAGCACTTCTTCTTCGGTGGCGCGGTCCACAGAGTTGAGGATTTCGGCCACAGCCGGAATGCCGCCGACCTTCTTGCCTTCCTTGCCGCCCATGGCGATAAGCTGCGACTGCAATACCTTGTCCACTTCCAAGAGCATATCCTCCGGCACCGGCTCCAGATTGGCCAGGCGCATCAGAATTTCGGTGCGCACCCCCGCCGGCAGGCTGGTCAGCAGCACTGCGGCCTGCTCGGCCGGCATATGACCGAGGATGAGGGCCAGGGTCTGCGGGTGTTCGTTGCGCAAAATCTGAGAAAGGATGCGCGGAGACACGTTGCCCAGCTCGCGGAATGGGGTGGGGCCAAGCTCCAAATCAAGCTCGTCAATAATATATTTGGCGGTATCCGGATCCAGGTTTTTCAACAGCACCCGCTTTACGGTGTCTTCGCCGCCGGTAAGGATATCCTGACCGGTAACCATGGCGTAATGGAATTCGCGCAGAACCTCTTCAACAACTTCTTTAGGCACAGAGTCCAAATCCATAATCGCCTTGGAAATCTGGGTTATCTCGGCGCGCTCCATGCGTTTGAATATTTCCGAGGTGAACTTGTCACCCATAGCCAGAAGTAGTACAGCGGTTTTCTGAGGGCCGCTAAGCTGCTCTTTTTCCAACTGAAGCTCCTTCCTGGTTATTTAACCAGCCGCGCAGAATGCTGACTGCCTGTTCCATATTCTGTTCTGCCATGTTAATGGCGTGGGCCTTGATGTCTTCAATCTGTCTGTACATATCGGCAGGTTCAATTTCCTCTTCGCCTTCGAGCAGAGCCAGCTGACTTTCGCCTGCGGGCAAACCTTCCAGCCCTTCAATCACTTCGGGGCTCTGCACTCTGGGGCGAATCATGGCGAGCACCACAGGACGCACCACCAGAAGCAGGAACAGCAGCACCAGAATGGTATTGAGCAGAGGCTTGCCGAGCCGGGACACATAATCAAGAATAATATCGGAGAGCTGCTGTTCGACATTAAGGTCTTCATAGCCGAAGGCGATGCTGCTCACTTCGATGGAGTCGCCGCGGGCGCTGTCGTAGCCGACTGCATTTCTGATCAGATGCTGAATGCGGTCGAGCTCTTCCTGGCTGCGGGGGGTGAAAATCATTTCACCGGCTTCGTTGGGCGCATAGGTGCCGTCGACAATGACCGCCACGCTTAGACGGGAAATTTCGCCCACAGCGGAGATGATGTTCTGCTCTTCCTTATTGATGTCAAAGTTTTCAATGCGGTTTTCATGAACAGTTTCCTGTTCGCTGAGCCCGCCGGTCATGCTGTCGCCGCGGAAGTTGGCGTCGGGGGTCTGGGCATCAAGGGTAGACTGACCGCGCACTGTGCTTTCTGAACGGGTGGACGAACGCAGCACCACATTTTCCGGGTCGTAGAGCTCAAGACGTCTGGTCTTCTGGCTGAAATCAAGGTCGGCGTTTACCTTGGCAATAACCTTGCCGGGCCCGATGATGGGGGCGAGCATTTCTTCAATGCGCCGCTCAAGCATGGTCTGCACGGTGTTTTTATATTCAAGCTGGGTGTTGGAAAGCCCTGTGACAATATCTTCATCAGGGAAATAAAGCACCTTGCCTGACGAATCGCTGACGGAAACATGGTTCTTGTCCAGCCCTTCAACCGCCATAACCAGAAGATTGACGATGGGCTCAACCTCTTTGCTGCCGAACTCGGCGCCGGCCTCCATTTTCAGCACAACCGAAGCAGACGGGTCCTGCTGTTCTTCGATAAACAGGCTCTTGTGAGGCAGAACCAGATGCACACGGGCGCTTTCCACACCGGGAAACTCTCCGATAGTACGGGAAAGCTCACCCTGCAAGGCGCGCTGGTACTTCATTTTCTGTACAAAGTCGGTTTCGCCGACCTGAATATTGTCGAAAATTTCAAAGCCCTGTCCGGCGCCCTGAATGGTGTTGGAACCGGCCACTTTGATGCGCAGGTCGTAAACCTTGTCGGCCGGAACCAGAACGCTGGTGCCATCGTTTTCAAGCCTATAGTCAACTTTTTCTTCTTTCAGCATTTCCACAACGCGGTTGGCGTCTTCCAGGGGCAAATCACCCAGAAGCAGGCGGTAATCAGGCTGATTAAGCCAGACCACCATCCCGATAAACGCGGCTATAACCACGGCGCCGAAGCCCAGAAGAAAAACTCGCTGCGACAGTGCAGCCCTTGCCCAGAACGCCCTGCCTTTTTCCATCAGCTGTGAAAACTTGCCTGCCATAACTGCTCCCTAAACTCCATCTGCTGCTCCGACCCATCTCAGGGCGCCGGAGCCTTCATCATCATTCTCTTGCTGCCTGGCGAAGCCCGACCGCACCGCCATCTGCCATGCGGTCAGACACTAGAACTGAATTTTCGAAAGTTCCTTATAGGCTTCCAAAACCTTGTTGCGCACCGCCGAGGTCATCTTCATGGCAACAGAGGCCTTTTGCAGGCTGATCATCAGCTCGTGCACATTCTGGGTTTCACCGCTGGCAAAGGAAGTGACCATGGAGCTTTTATCAAGCTGAAGCTCATTGACCTTGCTGAGCGAGGCGCTCAAAGTTTCAGAAAAAGAGCTGCCGCCCACGGGGGCCGCTTCAGAAAAAGCCAGCGCATTGGGGGCCTGGTTTGCAAACTTCTTTTCCGCTTCCTTAAAAGTATTGAGGGCATCTGCATAAGCCTTCAAACCCATAGACTGAACTGCCATATCCTGAAACTCCTGAACTCTTAAACTTTACCTTATTTAAAGCTGCTTATTATACAAACCAGCTTACTTGCCAATTTCCAGCGCCTTGTTGTACATGGCCTTCACAGTTTCCATGGCCGACACGTTAGCTTCGTAACCGCGCTGGGCAGTCATCAAACTGACCATTTCCTCAACCACATTGATGTCGGGATATCTGACCATTCCATCCTCATCGGCATCGGGATGACCCGGTTCATACACCAGCTTGAACGGACGGTTGTCGGTGGCGATGTGCATCACCCGCACCCCGCGCAGCTCTTTATCAAGCGCGGTCTGCATATGCTTTGAAAAATGACTGTCCACTTCGGTGGAAGTGAGCATAACGCTCTTGCGCCGGTACGGCCCGCCTTCGGGAGTGCGGGTGGTCTTGGCGTTGGCCAGGTTCATGGAAATAATATTGATGCTGGTGCGCTCAGCCGAAAGACCGGAAGCGCCGATATCAAGCGCAGTCATGAAATCCATTACTTACCACCTTCCTGTATGATGCTGATTATACCCTCATAGCCCTTGGCCACCACCTGACTGAGCGCGGTATACTGGAGATTGTTTTTTGCCATTTTGGCCATTTCCTTGTCCAGATCCACGCGGTCTTCCCCATGCACGGTGCGCGGCTTGAAGTCATGCCCGAATTTGGAGCTGAAGGTAGCGGGGTCAAACGCTGCGGGCATGTGCTTTTCATGGGTACGGGCCATCTTTCCGTTCAGCTGCAGAGCCTGCTGCAATTCTTCTTCAAACTTCAGCTCCAGAGGCTTGTAACCGGGAGTTTTCACGTTGGTTACGTTGCTCATAATCACATTTTGACGCTGAAGCTGCATATCCATAACCTTGCCTGCCAGGCCCAGGTATTCGGGAAACATTGTTTTCATACAAAATCCTCCAATTTGCCGCCCCCTGCAGGGTGCGGCACACAAGGCAAAGCAAATATCGTTCCATATACATAACATCTTTAAATTACTAGACTTTTTAAAGGTTTTACCCATTTTTTGACAGATGTTTTTTTGACGCCTTCGCTCCGCAAACGCCAGGAAAAAAAATTTCCCCCCATATGGACAGACCGCCTGCCCCTTGAAATAAATTACTTTTTCAAACTATGGCACGGAACTTGCTTATTTGAGGCAAGAGGCACATATTTCCGTCAGTGCTCAATTCAACAGGCCCAAATGGAGGGGACTTATGAGTAACTTGGATTACGAAATCAACAAAGAACTGGGAGAATGCTATCTGTTCATGGGTGAACTGGATAAGGCTGAAGAATATTACAAGAAGGCTGTCGTATCCGATGCGGTACATCCCGATCCTTATCTTGGTCTGGCTACCATTGCCATTCATAAAGGTGAAATTGATGACGCCCTCACCCTTTACCGCAAGGCGGAAGCCATTGAAGCCAGTGACAAGAGCCTTGGCGGCATCGGTCTGGTACTGATGGAACAGGGCAAGCACGAAGAAGCTTTCGAATGCTTTATCAAGGCGCTTGAGTTTAACCCCCAGAACCTGCTTTTAATCAACACCGCCGTACAGGAAGCCCATTATCTGAACCGTCTGCCTGATGTAATGCCTTCTCTGGAAGCCGCGCTCAAGCTCAACTCTGAGCTGCATGCGGTGCGCTATGCCCTGATTGGCTGCCTGATTCATCAGGGACGTGAGGCGGAAGGCCTGGCCGAGCTGGAAACTCTGCTTTCCCTCTGTCCTGAACATGTGGAAGCAAAAGAGCTCTACGAAGCCATAAAGAATAAGTAATAAACCGGAACCGGCTGTAAACCGGTCGCCTGGTTTGAAATATTTGTGCTGCGTTGTGACAGCACATTCTCCCCTCCCATGGATTTTCCGGCCGGGAGCAATTCTTCCGGCCGGAAAGTCGCCGGGTGAGCTTGCGATAGACTCGCAGAACTGGAAGCATGCGCGAATTGATTCGCTCAGGCTTCCAGTTTTTTTGCACTTCAATGTCCGCCCTTTAAACCTCCTGCCGAGGGAAACATCAGCTGTTAATTGATTGATTTTATATATTTGCGTTGCCAGAATATGCAGATTTATATATGCTGACAGCAGGGGGAAATGCCGCATCCGGCTATCCTTTCACCGGTGGAATAAACGAATATAAGCGCGCATTATGTTACAGACAATTTTAAAATATCGGGATGGGCCATGTTCTGGAACAGCCTGACAGTCATCTGGATTATTCCGGCAGCGCTGCTGGTGGTGCTTGAGCTGTTTACCGGCAGTTTTTATCTGCTGGTGCTGGGCATTTCCGCCGCAGCCGCCGCCCTGGCCGCCTGGCTCGGCGCGTCCCTTCCTGCACAGCTCACCCTGGCCGTGGCAACGGGCGTTCTGGGCGCCCTGTTGGTGCGGCAGCGGCACAGGCAGGCCCGGCGCAATTACAGGCCGGAAGATGATAACCTTGAACTGGGCAACCCGGTAATCTGGGAAAAGACCAACGACGACAGCAGCTGGCAGGTGAGCTACCGCGGTTCAAGCTGGCAGGCCCGCCCGCACAGCCAAACGGTTGACCCCGCCGGCCCGCTGCGCATTATTGAAATGCAGGGAAACATTCTGATTGTAGACAACCCGAAGGGAGAAAAAAATCATGTATGAATCAGGCTTCTTTTTACTGGTTGCCCTGGCGGTCATAGTCGTTGCCATTCTGGCGAAAGGCATTTACATTGTTCCCCAGCAGCACGCCTATGTGGTGGAAAGACTGGGCAAGTTCAATGCGGTTTTGCAGCCCGGCCTGTCGTTCATCATTCCTTTTATAGACCGGGTATGCTACCGCCACATGCTCAAGGAAGTGCCTCTGGATATTCCCAGTCAGATCTGCATCACCAAAGATAACACCCAGCTTCAGGTAGACGGCATCCTTTATTTTCAGGTTACCGACCCGCGTCTGGCCTCTTACGGCTCAAGCGACTATGTGCTGGCTATCAGCCAGCTGGCCCAGACCACGCTGCGCTCGGTAATCGGACGCATGGAGCTGGACAAGACCTTTGAAGAACGCAACGCCATCAACTCCGCAGTAGTGGCCGCCCTGGATGAGGCGGCCGTCAACTGGGGGGTGAAAGTTCTGCGTTATGAAATCAAAGATCTGGCCCCGCCGCGGGAAATTATTCAGGCCATGCAGCGCCAGATTACCGCTGAACGCGAAAAACGCGCCGTAATTGCCGAATCGGAAGGGCGCATGCAGGAGCAGATTAATCTTGCTTACGGCGACAGGCAGGCCGCCATCAATCAGTCGGAGGGCGAACGCCAGGCAGCCATTAACCAGTCCGAGGGTGAGCGACAGGCGGCCATCAACCGGGCCCAGGGCGAAGCCGAGGCCATTTTGCTGGTGGCCAACGCCACTGCCCAGGCGATCACGGCCGTTGCCGAGGCCGCCCGCAAGGAAGGCGGGCATGAGGCCATTAATCTGAAGGTGGCCGAGCAATATGTTCAGGCGTTCGGGCAGCTTGCCCAAAAGGGCAACACCCTGATTCTGCCCAGCAATCTTTCTGATATCGCCGGTCTGGTGGGCACGGCCATGAGCATGGTAAAAACAGAAAACACTGCCGCGCAGGGCATTGCTCAGGTTCAGGCGAACAAGCAAAACTGAACGGCCGCATCCACCGGATGCGCAAGGCAGGCCGGTCGATGCGTCTCTCCCCCGGTTTTCGACTGACGCAGATTGGACAGGTAAGGATATCCGATGCTCCCCAAATTACTGATTGTTGAAACAGGCAGCCTTGATTCAACACTTGCAGGTTTTGAAAGCTTCAGTCAGATGTTTTTAAGCGCAGCGGATTATTCCGGGTGCGCTCCGATTTGCCTCAACGCCCAGAAGGAGTCCCTGCCCTCCCGTCCGGAGCAGTTCGCCGGGGCACTGATTACCGGCTCGCCAGCAATGGTTACTGACAGAGAACCCTGGAGCGAGACGCTGGCCGCCTGGCTGCTGCGGGCGCTTGACTGCGGAGTTAAAGTTCTGGGTGTGTGCTACGGCCACCAGCTGCTGGCCCGGGCCATGGGCGGCGTGGTTGATTATCATCCCTGCGGGCTTGAGCTGGGCACTCACCGTATAGAGCTGAACAGAGAGGCGCAGCAAAAAGGCCATCCTCTTTTGCCGCCTCTGCCTGCCGTATTTTCCGCCAATCTCTCGCATCATCAAAGCGTGGTCC
>JAFQMU010000047.1 GCA_017421085.1 Desulfovibrionaceae bacterium
AATCCGCTCCATTTCCTCCAGGAAAATATGCCCGGTTTCATGGAGCAGGGTGGATAAATCTGCATCCTTGAACAGGGTGATGATATACTGATTGTCCGGGCTGATGCTCAGGCCGCCCCGCATTTTACCGGCCATCGCTGCCCGGCCTGCGGGCTGATACATCCCCGGATACTGGTTTCTCAGCTTGCCAAGGTCGAGTTCAGTGTATATATTATTGCCTGAAGCGTTGTGGGCAACCAAAGGGGAATCAGACCCCCGAGCCGATGCCCACAAAGCCCATTTTTGCCCGTTCAGATAACGGGCATTTTTATTAACCTGCTTCTCAAACCAACTGTCAGAAGGATTTCCCTGCTTTTCTTTTGCGTATGCACTTTTGGCAATATTTATTATGGCCCCAGCCTTTCCGCTCGCCGCCAGCGTCACCGGCACAACCACAGTTGCGCTGTGAGAATCGGTCAGCTCCAGCATGAAAACAATATCGCCCTGAGCGCGCCCCGCTGGGCTGTCGGAATCGAATATGGCAATAGGGTTGACCATGGCCGCAGGAATCTGCTTCAGCATTGCCGAAGTGATGTTGGGGTGAGAACCGTCAAACAGGTGGGGTGCGGCATAAATGCCGCCCTCGATCGCTGCCCTGCCCGTGATGGAATCTGTGCCGAGAAGCTGCATAACCAGAGGGGTTTGAGCAAGCATTTGCACGGGCCCTGAGGGGGGCCTGCCGGAGGCGGCAATCCGGTCAACTTCTGCGCTCCAGGCCGCAATGTCAGCTGCGAGCCGGGCCTTTTCCCGTCCCTCCTGCGGCAGAATATGCAGATTGACATTATCCCCGGCCTGCTCTATAGTTTTCTCAGCAGACGTATTTACGTCTTGGTAAAGCTCCTGAGCCCCCGGATTTGATTTACCGGATCGGTTATCGGGAGCTTTATATTTTCCTGCCCAATCATTTAAATCCTGGTTGAGGCTGTAAAATTTATTCCCGTTCCCATCTTCAGCTACATTGATACCAATGCGCAAATGTTCACCGTCCAAGATTACATCTGCCTCCAGCCAATGAAAAGCAATTGTCTTATCTTTTCTGGGCTTGTTTAAATCGGTACGCCGAATGTATTCTGCATTTTCAACAAGTTCTTTCAGTCTGGGAATCAGTTTCCATTTCCTCGGGTCTGCGCCGGTATACGCGGCCTCATCCCATCCGGCTCTGGTAAATTTGATTTCACCCAGGTCTGCCCGGTAAGCAGGGCTGCTTTGCAGCTGGCGGTAAACCTTTCTGGCTGCCTTGCGGTATTCCCTGATATCCGCGCCTTCCGGCACGCCCAGCTCATCGCCGTGCACCACAAGCGCCCGGTTTGCCATTCCCTGATAATAGCCAGAGTTCTGCTCTTTAAGCTTGACAAGATCTTCTTCAGTGAATACAGTTTTCTTGCCGCTAAGATGCGTACCAACCCAAGGCAATTGGAGCCGCGAAGATGACGCCCACTGAGCGGCTTTTTTGCGGTTTACCCCCTGCTCACCAATGAATTGAAAATATGTCTTGCCGTCACTGCCCTTGACACTTTCCAGAAGCTGGCGTAGGCTTAATTCAGAAGGCTTGCCAAGGGTAAAGCGGGGTTCAAGGGCAGTTGCTAAAGCTTCGTCCTCCCGCCCCTTGGAAGCTTTTTCTCTTTCAGATTGTACCCACTTTTTTATCTTATTTGGACTATCTTTGAAGAAAGTATTGATATATACTGTGCCGTTTTGAGCCAAGCTAAAAGATATGCCATAGGCTGTGCCTGCTATATCTGTTGTTCCTATAAAGCTGACTCCATACTGTCCATATCGCCCTGTTGCAGTAGTATTTGTACTACTTAACTGTGCCAGCACTTCAGGCAGTCTTTCCCAGTCCTCCAGGCTTATATCCGGGTGCTTCTTACCCTGATGCAGCACTGTGTCCGAAGGCAGGCGAAATTCAATCCCTTCCAGTTCGCCTGATACGGATACCGGGAAAAAGGATTTGGAAGCCTTTGCCCCTTCTTCATGAACTCTGGCTGCAAATTCGCCAAGGCTGCCATCTCTTGCCGAGTACATCGCCGCCTGCAACAGGTCATTCCCCAGCAGTTCTTCCAAGTCCGGTTCCCGGACAGTCAGGCGGGCAGGCGCTTCTTTAAGTATTTCCACCAGTTCATCGGCGCCGGCAT
>JAFQMU010000048.1 GCA_017421085.1 Desulfovibrionaceae bacterium
AAGCTCGCCGCAATCATGTCTGAGCTGCCCTCACTCGAGCCCTCGGAGCGCCCCGCCGCAGGGAAACTGGCCAATGAGGTGAAAAACCGTCTGAACGAGCTGTTTGATGCTAAAAAACAGGCCCTTGAGTCTGAAGCTCAGGCCGGGGCGTTGAAGGGCTTTGATCCAACCCTGCCCGGACGCTGCCCCTGGACAGGCTCTCTGCATCCGGTTACTCTTGTTATGGATGAAATCTGCCGGATTTTCAGCTCGCTTGGGTATGATGTGGTGCTTGGTCCGGAAGTTGAAAGCGATTATTACAATTTCGAGGCGCTGAATATCGGCCCCAATCACCCGGCGCGCGATATGCATGATACGCTTTACATTTCAAATAATGTGCTTCTGCGCACCCATACTTCGCCCATGCAGATCCGCACCATGCAGAAAACCGAGCCCCCCTTGGCGGTAATTGCTCCGGGTAAAGTTTACCGCCGCGACTCCGACCTCACCCATACCCCCATGTTCCATCAGATTGAGGGTATTCTGGTAGATAGAAAAGTGAGCATGGGCGACCTGCGCGGCACTTTGCAGGCTTTTTCCCGGAAAATTTTCGGACCTGACACCCGCATTCGCTTCCGCCCCAGTTTCTTCCCCTTTACCGAGCCCAGCGCTGAGGTGGATATTTCCTGCATGTTCTGCGCAGGCAGGGGTGAGGCGACCGACGGCTCCACCTGCCGGGTTTGCAAGGGGACGGGCTGGCTTGAGGTGCTGGGCTGCGGCATGGTTGCCCCTGAGGTATTTGAGTCAGTGGGCTATGACCCGGATAAGTGGAGCGGCTTTGCCTTCGGCATGGGGGTAGAGCGCATCGCCATGCTCAAATATGGAATTACCGACCTGAGAATGTTTTTTGAAAACGATTTGCGCTTCCTGAAGCAAATCGCATAATGACGCGGGGTTATTACAATGCTTTTAAGTTTGAACTGGCTGCGCGAGTTTGTGCCGTTCGAGGGAAGCGCCCAGGAGCTGGGCGACCGCCTGACCATGCTTGGGCTGGAAAATGAAGGAATTGTCCGTCCGTTTGCGGAAATTGAAGACCTGGTGGTGGGGCATGTGCTCACCTGCGAGCAGCACCCCGATGCCGACAAACTGCGCGTGTGCAAAGTGGATGTGGGCAACAGCGGCGAAGAACCGTTGAATATCGTGTGCGGGGCCCCCAACGTGCGGGCTGGGCTCAAGGTTGCTGTGGCTCCGGTGGGGTCGCGTCTGCCCGGTGATGTAAAAATTACCAAGGCCAAGCTGCGCGGAGTGGTCTCTTTAGGAATGATCTGTTCAGAGCGCGAGCTGGGCCTTTCGGAAGACCATTCCGGCATTATGGAGTTGCCTGAGCACTTTGTTCCTGGCGCCCGCCTGGTGGATGCCCTGGGGCTGGATCAGGAGGTGCTGGAAATCGGCATCACTCCCAACCGGGGCGACTGCCTCTCCGTGCTTGGTCTGGCCCGGGAAGTGGCTCTGGCCTATAATCTGCCTCTCAGCCTGCCTGCTCTGAATCTGCATGAAGAAGGAGATGACGCCTCAGCGGAAATGGCCGTTGAAATTGCCTCCCCTGATGACTGCCCCGCCTATTTCGGGCGTATTGTGGATGATGTGAAAACAGCTCCTTCAGCCGCTAAAGTGCGTTATCGTCTGCTTGCCGCCGGAATGCGCCCCTTGTCCAACGTGGTGGACGTGACCAACTACATCATGCTTGAACTGGGGCAGCCGCTGCATGCCTTTGACATGCGCCACCTGGAAGGCGGCAAAATCAGGGTGCAGCGCGCTGAAGAAGGCATGGACTTTATTACCCTTGACAATCAGAACCGTAAGCTGACCGCTACCGATTTGCTCATCTGGGACGGGGTGAAGCCGGTGGCTCTGGCCGGGGTCATGGGCGGTCAGAATTCGGAAATTCAGCCCGATACCAGCCGGGTGTTTCTGGAAGGGGCGGTATTTGACCCCTCACTGGTGCGGCGCACTGCCCGGCGTCTGGCCCTGCCCAGCGATGCCTCCTACCGCTTTGAACGCGGAGTTGACCAGAATAACACTCTTTACGCCCTGAACCGGGCGGCGGCCCTGATTGCTGAAAGCGCGGGGGGCGTTGTGCGCCCCGGCGTGTGCGGCGGCATTGTGCGCCCGTGGAAAGAACGGCGCATTACTTTCTCTGTGGGCCGCTGCAATGACCTGCTGGGGGTGAACCTTGACGCCGATTTCTGCCGTACTACTCTCTGCGGAGTGGGCTGCCGTCTGGAGAATGCGGACATCGCCGACAGCGCATGGACTGTATGCCCTCCCAGCCATCGGCCCGATATTACCCTTGAGCCGGACCTGATAGAGGAAATCGGCCGGGTATACGGCCTTGACCGCATTGAACCCACCCTGCCTAAGGTTTCCCGCTCCCTGCAAGCAGGCGCGGAAGACGGCGCCTATGCCTTCCAGCTTGCGCTGAAGCGCTGGGCCGCCGGCATCGGATTGAATGAGGCGATTAATTACAGTTTTACCGGCCAGAAGGATCTGGATAATTTGAATCTGCCTCAGGAAGGGCGCCTGCCCATCGCCAACCCGCTTTCTGCCGAACTGGATGTGATGCGCACCGAAATTGCGCCTGGCCTGCTGGCAACTCTGCGCCAGAATCTGGCTCAGGGCGCGGCCGGAGTGCGGGTTTTTGAGCTGGCCCGCGCCTTTAAGGCCAGCTCTGAATCTGAAACCGGGGCGGTGGAGGTAAACCGGCTCGGCCTGCTGCTTTATGGGGCCCGTCATGATCAGTTCTGGCCCCATGTTCAGGCTGACGCCGACTATCAGGACGTCAAAGGACTGGTTGAGCATCTGGCCGCTTTCTTTAAACTCGGCGTCCCGGAATTCGCAGCTCTGGAAGAACACCCATATATGCTGCCCTGCGTGCAGGTGAACCTGAACGGAAAGGCGATTGGGCAGCTTGGACGGATTAAGCCTGATATTGCGGACATTTACCATGCCCGCAAGGATGTGTGGTATGCTGATCTGAACGCGGACGCGCTGGCTGAACTGTTCAATGCCCGGCGGGTAATGTTCCGCGGGTTGCCTCAGTTCCCGCCGGTGCGGCGCGACATCACGCTGATCTGCCCTCTCAGCCTCAGCGTGCAGGAAATTACGGATAAGGCCCGCCAGGTAAAAATGCCCCTGCTGGAAGGAGTGGAGCTGATTGACGTTTACGCTCCCAAAGACGGTGACAGCCGCAATCTGACCTTCCGGTTTACTTTCCGTCATGCCCAGCGCACCCTGAAAGATGCCGAGGTTGACCGTGAACGGGAAAAAATGGCTGAATTCCTGACCAAAAATCTGCCGGTAAAGATTTAGGCAAAGTCTGGGAAAAGAAAATGGACTGCAAGGGCAACGCCCTTGCAGTCCATTTTTATGTTTGGCAACGTCCAGAGTTTTTCACACATTTAATTGCCCCAGCCGGTCATATTTTTCTTTAGCCTTATTCAGCAAGTGGTTTCATGTTAAGGCTCAGTTTGAGACATATACTTTTACAATAACATAGGTGTTGGCAAGAGCCAGAGTGCCGACAAACAAGATAACCTTCCATACGAGATAGAAAGGAGCTAACCTGACAATGGAAGCATCTTGTCAGCCTCAGTTTCCTTAACGTAGCTCCTATTATCGGGTTTGGTTTAGTTGTACCAAAACTCTGACTGATTTGATGGGTCACTTCTATTTCCTGAATGTGCGAAATTTTCCTTACACTACAACGTTTGTTTCCATATATGTGTTACCAAAGTTGACAGTGGTGCAGAGGGAGGTCGCTCTGTTATGATATTTCCTACACCGCATATATGCGGCGTTTGCTTTGTACTGTATTCTATATTTTAAATCAATGGAAAAATCTGTTGATTTGCCCGGGCATTAAGAGGCTTGAGAAAGGCCAAAGGACTAACTCAGGAAACTTTGGCTCAAAAAGCGGGAGTGGACTATAAGTATCTTCAAAAACTGGAAAGTAATAATCCTTCCTCACCTACGCTGGCTATAATGGAAAAGCTGGCAAAGGGGTTAGAAGTGCCTTTGGTCGAGCTTATATCAAGCTTTAGCAAAGAAGAACGTTGATTATTGCCATGCGTTCAGGCTTAACGGGTTTAGGAAGAAATTAACCTTGAAATTCATCCTGATTTCAAGGTTAATCATTTTACTTTCATATTCGTGTGGGAAACTTTTCCAGGTCTGGATTTGCGGGAAAGCATGTCTTTGAAAGCTCAGGACAGGCCATGCGTTTAAATTCAGAGGCGTGACAGCGCTCCATTTATTTACGCATGGCCTGTCCTTTATGTTTTAGTTCAGCGGGGCAGCTTGCCGAACAACCAGGTGCCGTCCCAGAAGGCGGCGGGATTTTGGGTGAGGTCTTCAACCGGGGCATAGTATACCGGCCCCAGGTCTTCGCCGTTTACCCGTTTATCCAGTTCTTTTTTGGCTTCTTCAGCGATAGCCGGGTTGAGCAGAACTTCC
>JAFQMU010000049.1 GCA_017421085.1 Desulfovibrionaceae bacterium
CCGCAAAGTTCTGGGCGGGCAGATTCTGGGAGCGAACGCCAGCGCCCTGATCGGGGAAATTGCCCTGGCCGCAAGCGCCGGGCTGAGTATTGACGATATCGCCGCGGCCATCCACGCCCACCCCAGTTTGCCGGAGGGCATCTGGGAGGCGGCCATGACCGCAGCGGAATAAAAAGGCAGCCGGCAGAACGGTTTTATGCGCCACCCCGAATCGCCGCATGCCTACATTGACTTCGGTTTATCGGGCAGCAGGGCCCCTGCTTCTGCTGCCTTTCCGGAGAACCAAAACGCTAGCCGCCCTTATGCTTCCCCCTTCCCCGCAGTTACCATTTACCGGCAATGGAAAAAGATTTCCGGTGGGAAAGTAGGGAAATAACTTATGCGAAGCGGATGCCACGCAGCTTTTTGAGAGAATTTGGACAGTTAACTCAGTCGAAAATTTCTTGTTCCGGTGGACTTCAGATGCACCCCATCACTTACCATGAATCGGGCAGCGCCGACCCGACATTCAACCTCGCGCTTGAAGAGGCGCTTGCCGAAGCTGAATGTGCAGGCGGACGGTTCATGCTGTGGCAGAATGCCCCGTCGGTAATTATCGGAAGACACCAGAATGCCCGCTCAGAAGTGAACCTGAACGCCCTGAACTCTGAAAATATCAGACTGGTGCGCCGCCTTACCGGCGGGGGAGCGGTCTATCACGACCTCGGCAATCTGAACTTCAGCTTTGTTTTGCCCCGCCCCGGCGGCAAGGATATTTCCGCCCCGCAGATACTGCAACCCATGCTCACCTGGCTGCGCTCTCTGGGATTGGATGCTGAATTACAGGGGAGGAACGACATCAGCCTGAAAGGGGGCGGAAAAATTTCCGGCCTGGCCTCCCGGCGCCTCCCCGGCAAGTTCCTCCTGCACGGCACCCTGCTGTATAATGCAGATTTGGATATGCTGTCCAAAGTGCTGCTTACAGACCCTGAAAAATATCGCAGCAAAGGGGTGCAGTCGACCCGTGCCAGAGTCTGCAACCTGAGCGAATATGCGGATATTTCCCTGCCGGAACTGTGGCAGGGCATAAAGGCCGCTTATCTGGGGGGGGCAGCTTCCTGCCCCGGACAACCCGCCGCCCCCATTCCAAAGCAAATAATGGAGCGGGCAAAATATTTGCAGGCCACGCGCTATTCTCTGGAAAGCTGGAATCTGGGCATGTCGCCGCCGGGCGATATCCGCCTGACCACCCGCTTTTCATTCGGGAGCCTGGAAATCAATCTGGGCACAGAAGGAAATGTCATCAGGCGGGCCGCCATTTCCGGCGACTTTCTTACCTCCACCGCGCCCCCCCCTCTGATCGATGCGCAAGATCTGGCCGGAGCCCTGCTTGATCTGCCTGCCGACACCCCCCATAAATGGATAGACGCCTGGAAAAAATTTGACTTCAGCAGAATATTTTTCGACTGTCGGGATGGCGAAGAAATATTTCAGTGGTTGCGGAACCTTTAAAAATGTCAGGCTGTCCACTGCCCTTAAGGCTGCTCAAAGTTTTTCTTGCCTTCAGGCAGCATCCGGCTACAGCGCCCGGTTTGCCCCTCAGGCGGTTCATATTCTCCCTTTGCCTGAGTTCAATTTTCAAGTATTATAAGCTCAATGTTACGGGTGAGGATTATGTCTGAAAGCAAACTTGATAAAATAAATTTGGAAATAGTGCGCCTGCTGCAAAACGGGCGGCTCTCCTTCAGGGAGGTGGGACGCGTTCTCGGCATCTCCGAAGCCACGGTGCGCAGCCGGGTGGCCCGGATGATTGAACAGGGGCTCGTGGAAATCAAAGCGCTTATTTCCACCAAAGACCTCGGCGCAGGCTATTTTACCGCCTATATCGGAGTGAGGCTCAAATCGCCTGCCCTGAAAAAAACAGCGGAGCAGATTTCTGAACTGCCGGGCGTCATCTCTGTGGCAGTGGTTACCGGCCGTTACGACCTCATTCTCACGGTGATGCTTACCCCCGACCTGGGGCTGATGGATTTTTTCAACAACATGCTGGAGAAATATTCAGACTCCATCAGCGCCAACGAAACTTTCATGATTTACGAAAGCGTAAATCTGAAGACGCCATATCCATTCTGACGCAGCCTTCCACAGCGAATTCAGACGCTTCCGCCGGAAATTATCAGCCAGATTCCGTAACCGGCGAACTTGCTTCGAAACCAGATTTCTCCAGCAGCGGATGAAAACATGAACAGCGGATACATTATCAGACCGGCAAAGGATGAAGAAATCGGACAGATAGCACAGTTATGCATAGCCAGCTGGACCAGGACCTATTTGGGCATAGTGTCCGACTGGAACCCAAATATAGACAAACACGAAGTGGAAAAGCTTTTCAGTTTGCGACTGAAAGATCCTGAAAAAACTATGCTGGCTGCTGTATTAAATAATGGTGAGGTGGCGGGAGTAATCATGGCCCAACCGGAAGATGAACTACCGCAGGTGCCGTTTGTGACGTCTCTACATGTAAAAAAAATTTTTCAGGGGAAAGGTATTGGCAAAGCCCTGCTTATGAAAGTTGCCCGCCATTTTACCGAACGTGGGCTTTATAAACTGGCGTTAAGCGTAATTAAAGGCAATGAACGGGCAAGACGCATTTACCTGCATCTTGGGGCAAAAGAAATAAAATTTAAGTTGCATACGCAAAAGCCGATAGCAATGGAGCATCTGCTCTTATGGGAAGACAGCCGTATCCTGCTTAAAACGGATACTGATTCAGCGAATATTCCCATCCCATAGTTTCAGGCCGCCAAATACTCTCAAAAGAGAACTTATTCTCTTTATGCAGCAATTTGCTCCCGACTCAGGTTCTGGCATTGAACACAGTGCCGGTCGTGCTGAACGGATCCGCCTCCCGCGGGCTCTTGTTATTGGCCATGGCGAAACTGTCTATATTCTGCTGGGCCAGGCTTGCCTGTTCGGCGCTGCGCTGCTCTGCGGTGTGTTTGGCAATAGTAATATTATTTTCAACGGCGGCGACATCAGGCAGTTTAACATAATTTTCATACTGAATGCCCATACCTTTTGAGGCCTGCTCAAGCCTGGGGGTCATAGGCTGATTTTCAAAGCTGCCCACGCTTTGCAGCATGCTTCCGTCACTTACCATAAGCTGCCTCCAGCTAATTAAAATTTAAGTTGTATCGGTTATATCGGCAGACAGCCCCTTTACTTTAGGCGCAGCAATAAAAAATATCCGCCCCTTCTTGCTTTTGAACGGCAGGAAGTGTATTTTCTGGGCGTTTCTGTGGAATAATGGCGGCGCGTTCGGGTTTCAGGCGGATTTTTCAGAATAAGGCTCAGAGGCCGCCCGGTGTTTTTCATCTCAAAGTTCAGGGAGATTTACAGTGTCAGATATCGACAAAAAAGACAATGAAGTTGAAATCATGGTTGCCGAGCAGGTGGGCTTCGCCTCCTCCAAAGACGGGCAATATATATTGATGGAATGCACCGGTTCTGACGGTGAACTCAGCCGGGTGGCAATTCCTACCTTAAAGATTCCCTCACTGGCTTCAGTCTTGTTTGCCGAAGCGCAAAACGCGGCAATGCGTCTGCCCAATGAAGAAGTAATCAGGGCGGCAGCCGAGGCCCTGCAGGCTGAAGGCGGAAAACCCCTGCTGGTCAGCGGAATGAAGCTCACCCAAGACAGCTCTGATTTACTGGTCGGACTTGGGTTTACGGTAATGCGGCTTTCTCTGTGCGATGAAGCCCGCCAGGAAATCAAGCGTTGCGTAAAGGCTCTGCGCAGAAAGCAGGCTGCGCAGAATGACGACGAATAGTCACGTAGCGCACTCGCCGTCATACCTCAAAGAGGTATTGCGCCGTCAGATTCTTGCCCGACGTCGTCAATTTGCGGCTGGAATGCAGGAAACGCACGCCGCACACCCCGGAGGGGCTGCCCTGAACAGTGAAGTTGCCGGGGTTGCGGGTTTAAGCGACTGGGAGGCGGCTTCCCGCTCTGCGCAGGAACGTATTCTGGGCCTGGCGCAGTGGCAAACAGCGCGGCAGGTGTTGCTCTATTCCCCGGTAAGAGGAGAAATTGACACAAGGCTGCTGTTTGAAGCAGCTCTGGCAGCGGGGAAGCAGACGCTGTTTCCCCGTTGCATTTCGCCCCGGGCAGCCGGATATGCAGGCTGCATGGAGCTTGCCCCCTGCACTGGCCCGGAGCAGCTTATTCCCGGTTCTTTCAAGATTCCGGAACCCAGCCCTCACCACTGCCCCCCCCTTGCAGCGGAGCAGCTTAAGCTTGATCTGGCGCTTATTCCCGGGGTGGCCTTTTCCCGAAAAGGCGAAAGACTGGGTTACGGGGGAGGCTACTACGACCGATTTTTTGCCGCCAATCTTCAGCCTTGCTGTCTGTTCATCGGGTTTTGCGCCGGTTTTCAGCTTTTGGACTCACTGCCGTCAGAGCCCTGGGATTTGAAAGTTGATGCCGTGTGCACCGAAGAAGAAATCATCTTCTTTGCAAAATAACTTTTCCCGCTCCCCGCTGAGCGTGAGGAGACCAGGCTTGCCCTGCAGGATAAGTTATCGCCTCTCGACATTTCCCTGTCGGTTAAGTATAGTGAAGCGATTCATAGCGTTTTAATCAAGTTAAATGTCAAACCGCTCTGAATAAACAGCCTTTCCCTGAAAAAGGAGATTTAGGCTTCCCTCCAGTCCGGGCGATGCTTTCATGTACTCCGGACCCTGGGCGGGTTTAAACTGCTCCGCCATTACGGTCAGATTGTCTTCCGCTCAGGCAAAACTGCATCAAAGCCTGTGCGAACCGTTCAGCGCTGCAGTGCCGGGAAACCAGGGGAAATTATGAAAAACCGAC
>JAFQMU010000001.1 GCA_017421085.1 Desulfovibrionaceae bacterium
ATACGACTTTTTGACGTGGATCGCTAACTCCAATATTAAGGCCGCTTTCCTCAACAGCTCTGGTGTAACTTTTACTGACTTCGACAATTTTTTTACCATTTCTGGATTCAAACAAATACCCTGAAACATTATGTCTAGACAGGTGCTTGTTAACAATGGATAAGGCTGTGTCAGAAAGGAGAGTTACTTTTACTCTATGTGATTTGCCATCCATCACATAAATTTGTTTGTCATTTAGGTTGATTGTTTCTTTGCGAATTCTCCAAATTTCTCCTGCTCTGAGGCCGGTCGCCAAGGCAAATAGGGAGATATCATGCCATTTTTCTGAGCGCTTTGCGATAGCCTGCATCAATCGTGTAGCTTCTTCTCGTGTGAGAAATCTATACCGCGTATTATCGAACTTAGGCATTTCAAAATACGGAACAGGGCCACTATACAATTCTAATTGGACTGCTTTTTTCAAAATTCGGCGTACCAAACCAAGATAGTGTTTAACAGTCTGAGGCATATATCCTTGGTTCTCCAGATATATTCTAAATTTAATTATGTGAAATGCCTTTATTTCTTCTAAGCATAAATCTCCAAAGAAATTTTTTATGTGCATTTCCCAGCGGGATACATCTATATTTGCATGGCGCTTATCATTTAAGTTAATATTGGATTTTAAACCACAATAAATTTCCCACGCTTCATTTAAAGTAGGCATAAACTCCTCCTTTGGAATAAAAAGGAAAATATTCTATGCTATAAGCATGAAAAATAAAATAAATGATAGTATTTACCCCTTTTTGCTTGATTTTGCGGCTTTTTACCTGATAGCTTGACAAATATGAATTTAATAGCTTAAAAGAATTGCATGAATGTTGGTAAACTTACAAGCCGGCGGTCACAGGTTCGAGTCCTGTACCGCCCACCACAAAAAATCATCTGCGAATGCGGAGCAGTAGTTAAGACGGTTATAACGCCGGCCTGTCACGCCGGAGGCCGAGGGTTCGAGTCCCTTCTGCTCCGCCACAAATTTCAGACCCTGCTATGTGCAGGGTCTTTTTGTTATGAGATACTTTCAGAATCAGCAGGCGGTTATAAAAATTGTTTGCAGTTTTCATAAAAGTATTAAAAAAATTTACCGCGATATCTTGACTAGTTTAAAGCATTCTTTAAAATAGGAAGGACTTTTGGATGGTGGTAAAGGCAAATCACTTTGCCCTAGGTGATAAGAGGAACTTAATTAAACTTTTTTAGGAGGAAACAATGTTAAAACTGCTTGATCAAATCGACCAAAATCTGGCTTCTTTCCGTCTTGCTATTATTACCGATGACAAAGCCCTGGTAGACAGTGCTGTTGCCAACATCAAAGGCCTGCTCGCTCAGGTTTCCGGTCATGCCGATGCCGCCAAGTATGCTGATGCCGCCGCTATGTTCGATAAAGAATTCCCCTGCGCTCTTGACGGATTCGTAGCCGCCTTCGGCAGCGACAAAGCCCAGAAAGCTCTTGACGCTCTTACCGGTATTATGGGCCAGTACCGTCCTGTTGTTGAAGGTCAGCCCACCGACAGAAACCACATCTAATTATTCACGAGTTTTGCGTGAAAGCCCTTTGGCCAGAGGCCAAAGGGCTTTTTTTACGAAATTGTCCCGGGATATGAACGTAAGCCTTATCTTTTAGAGAACAGGCCTTGGAGGGGTGTTAATTTTGTTCCGGTCTGCCGGAGGACTTTTTACTGCGCATCCAGGTTTTTTCCTCACCTCGAAGCAGGCGTCCGATATTGGCCCTGTGGGCATTGATGACCAAAACAGCGTTTACTGAAGCCAGGGGCAGCAGTTCCATCCGGCCGCAGGCCAGCAAAATCAGGGGCAGAGATACTACCAGAACCAGAGAGCCCAGAGAAACATACTTTTTCCATGCAATTACCAGCAGGCAAAGAACGGCCGCAAGCAGCGTTTGCAGGGGGGCCAGATAAAGAAATATTCCCAGGGTGGTGGCCACCGCCTTTCCGCCCTTGAATTTGAGGAATATCGAGTGCATATGCCCAAGCAAGGCGGCCAGGGCAAACAGGGTGACAAACAGGGCGTGGCTGTCTGTGGGCGCGGCAGGGTCAAGGGTCAGATGCGTTCCCAAAAATACAGCGGCAGCGCCTTTACCGGCATCAAAAAGCAGAGTTGCAATGCCTGCGGGCAGCCCACACAGGCGGGTTACGTTGGTTGCGCCTATATTTCCGCTTCCTGCCTTCTGGGGGTCTACCCGGCAGAATATTCGTGCTATTACCAATCCAAACGGAACACTGCCTATTAAATATGAAATAAACACCCAAAACCATTCAAGCATGGTAAGAATCTCCAGGTTTAATTCGGCGCCACATCAAGTTTCAGATAGTTCAGAGTGCTCAGCTCAGGCAAAGCTGCTCTGTAATTTTTATACCTGCTTCCCGGAGGCGGTCCGCTCTTTCTAATATTCTTCAACTGCCATAATTTGGATTTCATTGTCCAGAGGGTGAACTTTGCCTACCCGCACAGCGCAGCTCTGTCCCGGCATTGCCTTTTCGCCGAAGAGATGCCTTTTGCCTCTGAGCAGAAATGCTTCATTATGCAGGCTGACAGTTACAAACAGGTCGTTTTCATCGGCTATGGTGGCTTCATACCATTTTTTGTCGCCGTTCTGTTTGAAATAAACCAGCTTCCAATAACGGGGGCGCTGCTTTTGAATTGCGGCGACAGAATCGCTTCTGCTGGAAATCAGCGGCAGCATGCCTGCAAGCTCTTCCTTGCTGAACAGAGGTCTTTCATGCATAAGGTAATGCAGCACCTGACCTTGATTAAACAGATCAATATAGCGACGCAAGGGGCTTGATATGGTGGCATAGGCGCTGAGCCCAAGCCCTGTATGTGGCCGCGGAACGCTGTCTATGGCGGCTGGGGGGAGCGACTTGACCACCCTGGCGATTTCTTCCGGGCGGGTCCAGATGCCGGCGTAATCTTTTGGAAGGGCAACATGCTGGGTGCGGAAAATCAGCGGCAAATCCCACTCCATGCTTTTCCGGGCAACAGCTCCGTTCAGCAGCACCATGAATTCGCCCACCAGCATCTGAGTTTTATCCATTGCAGACATAGGCTCAATTTCCACCCGCAGCGGCTTTTTCCCCTGCTCATCGCAGGGATGCAGGCTCACTTTCGGCTCAGGACGAACTACAATCACTGCGCCCTGCTCCACGCGCCGCCGTTGCAGACACAGAGCAAGTCGGCAGGCCTCCCTGAGCATGGCTCTGTATTTGAATGCAGGGCTGGCTTCAGGAGCGTTTTCCGGTAAATTGTCTGTTTGAGCGCCTTCCTGCTCATCTTCAAGCAAAGCCTCGCAGTCTTCGTAAACCAGGTTGGCGCTGACCCTTATCCGGGCCAGCTTCAGACTGAAGTCGAGAACTTCTCCTTCCGGAGCAAGGGTGAAACAACCCAGCATCACCCGGTGCATTTGGCCAGCTCTCAGGCTGAGCCCGTTTACCCCCAGGGGGTCGGGGAGCATGTGGATATCGCCTTCCGGCAGGTAAATGCTGCTTGCCCGCCGTAATACTGTTTTGTCCAGTTCGCTGCGCCAAGGCCAGGAACAGGCTGGGCAGGCAATGGCAATATGCAGCTGAAAATTGCCCTGTTTGTCTTTGGCTAAGTGAAATGCGTCATCAAAGTCTTCAGTTTCTCTGGTGTCGACGCTGATGAACGGCAGGTCTGAAATTGGCTCTGAGGCTTCCGCCGCACTGCAGAGCATCCTGTCAATTTCATCGGTGTATTTTTCGTACCAGCCGGTTCCGCTTTGATAGCCGATTCTGTCCAGGGCGAAATTGTAGTGCGGCGGCAGCTTCCCCCAGGCTTCCAGCAGGTTGAGAGGGAGGTGCTGATTATCGGGAAAGGATTTGGAAAGTTCGCGCCAGACCAGAGAACTTTCATGGTCATCAGGTTCGCTCATCCGTGTACGCAGCAAGGCTTCCAGGCGGGGCAGACAGGCCCTCTGTTCTTCTGAAATGCCGGAAAGGCAGCCTGCAAGCTGTTCATCTGAAACGGGTATCTGATTTTTGCGGGAGGCTTCCCACAGGACGGGAAGCAGGCAACGCCCGACAGTAAAGATTTCACCCCTTTCTTTTGCCAGGCGGTTTTCTTCAAGCCTGGCCATGACTTTTTCTTCCGAAAGCAGTTCGAAATCAGCTCCGTGCAGCTTGAAATGGGTTTTGCACTCAAGCAGAGCCTGACCGCAGGCCGCTATCTGGTCATAATCCGGACTTTGCCAGAGCAGTTCGGCAAACCAGCGGGCAGGCGCCTGAGAAATGTCGTCTTTACTTAACTCCCATAGATATACGGGGTCAATTTCCAAAGCCAGCGCTTCCCGCTTGGTATGCGTCTGCTCCAGAATATTTTGAATTTCCTGTCGGCTGGCGGGCAGCGCAAAACGGGGGCCCGACCATGGCAGCAGGCGGGAGGCCGGCAGGCGCAGCTCCCGGCGCGACATGGCATACAAACGCAGCTGGCCGGACTGCTCTTCAAGAATCATTGCCAGCTGGACTCTGTTCCCCTGCATGAACTCTACCAGGCAGCCGGGTCCGGGGTAATGTATCATTTCATTCCTTCAGTTTGATGAATCGCCAAGAACAATTCCTCATTCAGCTCAAAACAGAGAGCTGGATCCCGTATTGCCTGAGCTGTAATGGGGTGCGGATATATTTTATTATTCATCCGCATTTTCTTCCAGACGGGAAATCCGGGCGGCTTCCTGTTTCCTTTCGCGGGTTCCCAGTTTTCTGTTGGCATCCCAGGAGGGGCTGCTTTCCTGATAACGGGCGAAAATCAGAAAGCCGGTGTGCGCGACCATGCGATCTTCAGGGCGCAGCCTGTCCGGCGTAGTTTTCCAGTTTCGAATCAGAATTTCCAGAACTTCCACATCGTCGACCGGCTGGCGTTCAAATTCTTTCAGCAGCATGCTTATCTGGTCTACGGTCGGAACCAGAAAAGCCAGCGGGGCTCCGGGCTTTACCGCCCGGATAACATTATCCATATAGGCCCATGGTTCGCGCACATCAAGAAACAGGGCGTCAGCATCGGTCTGATCAAATCCGTCTTTGATATCGCGCAGTTCTTCCGCCGCTTCCTGCGCGCCGTACATGAGTTCTGTCACCTTTTGCGACAGTTCCTGTATCTGTTCGTCGGCACGCGATACGCCGCCGAGCGCGTGCGCGGCATCGGACAAGAGTCCTGCCGCTCCGTCAGCGTTATCATCGCCGTAGAGTGCCGCCAAAGCCCGCTCGATCGCGGAGGTCAGTTTTTCTCTCATATGCTCCTCCTTCCGCTGTGTTTACCGGCCCTCCTGCGTCTCCTGCAGGAAGGCTTCGCCGATTTGATAAACGTCTCCCGCGCCGACGGTCAGCAATAGATCGCCCGGGCGGCAGTGTGCCTCAAGATATCGGCGGATTTCATCGAAGCCGCCCGCATACCGCGCGGATTTCCCGCTCCGTGCCACCCGCTCCGCCAGCATGGCTGCGGAGACGGTGCCGTCGTCGGCTTCGCGGGCTGCGTAAATATCCGCGATGATGACCTCGTCGGCGTCCCGGAAGGCTTCGCCGAATTCGTCAAAGAGGAATTTTGTCCGGGAATAGGTATGCGGCTGGAAGACGCACCATATGGTATTATGCCGGAGGTTTTTCGCTGCGGACAGAGTGGCCCGGATCTCCGTAGGATGGTGGGCGTAAT
>JAFQMU010000005.1 GCA_017421085.1 Desulfovibrionaceae bacterium
CATTCTGTTCAAGCTCATTAAGTATGCCTTCGCCTTCTGCCCTGGCCATTTCCAGAACCTGGGCCTGGCGCAGATTGGGGGCGATGTTCCAGCCCGTTTCCGAGGGGCCGGACTGTTCAGCCTGACTGAGCAGACGCGCTCTGATGTTCTCGCTTAACCGCTCTATGCCTTCGCTGAATTTAGCGGAAACATCTGTCCATTCGATTTGCCGCAGGTTCTCAAACTCAGGCCGCGTTTCCCCATAAGGCCAGAAATTATGGCGATTTTCAGCCAAATCGCATTTGTTGGCAACACCGATAAATTTTTGCGGGCCAAGCTGCGCGAGCAGATCAAGTTCATATTGAGCTGGTCCGCGGGTAATATCCACCAGCAGCAGAACCATATCAGCCTGTTCAAACAGCTCTCTGGCCAGGTCGAGCCCTTGCTGCTCCGCCGCGTTGTTGGTTTTGCGCAGACCGGCGGTGTCCACCAGGCGTATGGGCAGGCCATCGAGCAGCAGCGTTTCTTCCAGAAAATCGCGGGTCGTGCCCGGATGCGGGGTGACAATTGCCCGGTTGCGGCCCAGCATGGCATTGAGCAGGCTGGATTTGCCCACATTAACCTGCCCGGCGATAACAACAAGGGCGCCTTCTCTGAAAGTCTGCATTCGTTTGTGAGCAGCCAGCAGAGAATTGATTTTGCTCAGCACGAACTCAAGATCTCCTCTGAGCCTTTCCTGAGGAACAATATCCAGCTCCTCTTCCGGGAAATCCACTGCGAGCGTTAGGGAGGCTCTCAGGTCAAGAAGTCTGGCGCGCAGCTCTTCCGTTGCTTTGGACAGACCGCCGTGCAGTTTGTTCTGAGCTGCAAGCAGCGCCTCTCTGCCCGGAGCGGCAATGGCTTCAGCCACCGCTTCCGCCTGTGAAAGGTCGATGCGCCCGCTCATAAAGGCGCGGCGGGTGAATTCGCCGGGGCGGGCCAGGCGCGCTCCGTGTTTGAACAGCTCTTCCAGCACTGCCTGCAAAATTGCAGGGCCGCCGTGACAGTGCAGCTCAGCCACATCTTCGCCGGTAAAGGAGCGGGGGCCGGGCATGTATACGGCCAGGGCCTCATCCAGAATATGCTTTTCGGCATCAACAATTTTGCCGTAATGCAGCATCCAGGGTCTGAACCCTTTAAATTTGGGATTGCCTGGCTGAAATACCGCCTCAAGCAGCGTCTTCGCCTTGGGCCCGCTTATGCGCACAATTCCCACGCCGCCCAAGCCGGGGGCGGTGGCAATGGCGGCTATGGTTTCAATATTTGAATCAGTCATTTTATTCATCAGATATTAATTCAAAATTATGCTGCTGTATGAGAATAAAAGCAAATTTTTTTGCTTGGATGCAGGCCTGCATGCTCTGCCGCAATTGCGGCCTGAAATGCCTTTAAGATGCAAGCCCGCCCAAGCTAGTTCTCCTGCTTTCAGTTTCCTGAATTTTGTCGAGGGCCGCATCGGCCAGTTCATCGCCTGTAGTGCAAGGCGATGAATCAAGCCATGCAATTTCAGCATCCCGGCGGAACCATGTAATCTGACGTTTGGCGTAAGCTCTGGTTGCGGCCTGCCAGGCTTCCATACATGCCTGCATGGAAATCTCTCCCCTCAGCCAGGCTGCCAGCTCGCAAAACCCGATGCTGGAAAACCCGGGAAGATGTTCATCTCCATGTTCAGAGCTTCGGTACAGGACGGTTTTAACTTCATCCTCAGCTCCCTGACTCAGCATTTTTTCTATGCGCACTGCAAGCAGCCCGGTCAGTTCAGCCAAAGGCATCCGAACACCCAGCTTAAGCACGGGGCAGCGCAGCCCGGCGCACTTCTGACGATGCCACCAGGAGAGGGGGCGTCCAGTGCCCAGCCAGACCTCAAGGGCTCTGGTAATGCGCTGGGGGTCATTGCAACTGATTTTAGCGGCATATTCCGGGTCAACCCCAGCCAGCTCCTCATGCAGACGGCGCGGCCCGGCCCGCAGCAGGCGCATCTGCCAGTATCCGCTTATTTCTTTGCTTACCGGCGGGATAGGGGCAATGCCGTTTGTCAGGGCGTCGAGGTAAAGCCCGGTTCCGCCAACCAAAATGGGCTGCAAGCCCTGACGAAAGCATAAATCTATTGCAGCGATGGCCAGACTGCTGTAAAGCCCGGCTGTGGTCTTGCGCGAAAGCGGTAAAAACCCGTAAAGCAGATGCGGAATTCCGTCCCGTTCTTCAAAATCGGGCTGGGCAGTTATTATGGGCAGCCCGGCGTAGACCTGGCGGGAATCAATGTTGATAATCGCCCCATTCAGGCGGTGGGCAAGTTTTATAGCCAGGTTGCTTTTCCCGGATCCGGTAGCGCCTATTACGCAAATTACACGTCTGTTTTTTTTATTCATGAACCTGCAATCCCGATGCTCAGGCCGGTGCAGCGCTGTTGCCCGGTTCACGATATTTTTCAAGCAGGCGCCTTTCCACTGTCGGGGGAACAAGCTCTTTCACATTTCCGCCCAGACTGGCCGCCGCCTTGATAATGGTCGAGCTGATATAAAGCCACTGGTAGTCGGTCATCAGAAAAATGGTTTGAATTTTACGTTCGAGTTTGCGATTCATCAGAGCGAGCTGGAATTCATATTCAAAGTCGGACACAGCCCGCAGTCCGCGCACAATTACATGGGCCTGTTTTTCCACAGCAAAATTTACCAGCAGCCCGTTAAAAATTTCCGCTGACACTGAGGGCTCGTTTTTAAAAGTTTCCCTGACCATTTCCAGACGCTCGGCAGCAGTGAACAGCGGCTGTTTATGCGTATCTTCCGCCACCGCTACCAGCACATGGTCGAAAATTTCACAGGCCCTGCGAATCAGGCTTACATGGCCATTGGTCAGAGGGTCGAAGGTTCCGGGATAAATTGCCAGTTTACTCGGCACAGACATACTCCCACAAGACCAGCCGGGTCTGCCCGTAGGCGCGGTCAGCCAGAACTTCCAGCTCAGGCGACAGGCCCTCGGCATTTAAGGGCTTACCGGTCTGGGGTTTTGCTTCGACTTCGGCGGCAATCAATGCGCCCGGCTCCAGCCAGCCGTTTTTCAAAAGCAGCTTTACCGCCCCCGGAACAATATTTTCAGCGTAGGGCGGGTCGATGAACACAAGACCGTATCTTCTTGCCGGCGATTTGCCCAGCGCCCTGGCCACCGGATCAGTGTTGACCCGGAACTGGCCCGGTTCAAGCCCCAGGTCGGCTGCGGTTTTTTGAATTACCGCAGCCACTTTGGGATTGTTTTCCACAAACATTA
>JAFQMU010000050.1 GCA_017421085.1 Desulfovibrionaceae bacterium
CGGGATTGGCCAGACAGATTGAGACGACATCTCCGCTTTCAGCCTCTGAAAAATCAAAAATTTCACAGGAGGCGGAAGCTTCCCATCCAAAAGAAGAAAGCTCGCCGCTCAAAATTTGTCTGACCCGCGCTGCCCCGCCATGCTTTGCAAGCAGGCTGTGCTGGTGTACTGTTCTTTTCATTAATTTCTACTCAGCAGATTTCAAGAAAATCGTGCTTAAGGGCCCAGAGCAGCAGATAATCAGCCCTTTCGCCGGAAAAACCTTCCTGCTCCAGCTTATGCGTCAGCAAACCGATTGTTGCAGGCCTGCGGGCCCAGAACAACATCCTGCGGAGCATATCGACAGGTATGAACGGGTCTATCCCTTCATAAAAAACCGGATTTTCCTCGCCCCGATAAAGAGCTTCTCCGCTCCTGCTCCAGACAACCCGCAACTCATCGCTTAAGAACGAGCTGAAATGGCCTGCAAACAAATCTGTGTAGGAAAGCTGCTGCGGATGAAATTGGGCCGGCTGCTCCGGTAGCTCGCGTCCGGCCAGCCCATTCCACATATTTATATAGAGAGGAATTATTTTTTCCCAGAGGTAGCTGTCGGAAACTCTTGCCCGACCGCATTTCCCCATGTGTTCGCGCAACCCTGGATTGTTGGCCAAGCAAGTCAGGTATTCAGAAGCTTTTGCTACATCTATTGCTGTTTCCTGAGCCATGACCAGATGAAAATGGCTGTCGCTCCACAAAGGGGCCATTAAATCGCAGTCAGAACTCCGGCGCGGTCCAAGACAGGGAACAAGACAGCCCGTTTCACCGTGCACGACCAGATCGCGGTAACCGTCAAAATCACTGGCAACTACTGGAAGACCGTAAGCAGCGGCCTCCAGCATGGTGATCCCAAACGTTTCCTGCAAATTATCGACCAGCGACACAAAAATATCGGCAGCGGCATAAAGCTCAGAACGCTCCGTATTGTCAGGGCAGGCAACCAGCGTTAAGGCAATGCCCAGCGAAGCGGCAAACCCTGAAAGCGCCTTTAAAACGCTGCTGTCCGCATCAACCCAGCCTGCCAGCACAAGACGCATCCGCCTGAGCTCCAGCCCCTGTCTGCCTGCACGGCTCAAAGCCCGCAACAAAGGAAGCATATCTTTCTTTGTTGCATGGCATATCCTCCCAAGATAAAGCAGCATGATATCCTGAGAGTCGAGCCCAAGGCTGCGCCTCTTCTGTTTACGCAGCCGGGAAATTTCATCGGCATCAGGAAGTTCAGGTATACCCAGCGGTATTCTGATCAAATCGGGATGCTTAAAGCTGTCGGGCAAATCGTAATTGGCGCGCAACTGCCTGAAGGCTGCACGTACAACCGCTTCCCCTGCCCGGGATGTTACCGTTATGGCGTCACGCGGCGTACACCCTGGCCAGAGATGTTTGAGAAACTCTGCATGGTAGCGCTCATAACTCAGGGAATGAATTATTCCGGTAATTGGAAAAATATGCCGGGAATAACGGTTGCGCAAGGCAGCCAGAGGCACAAAACCGACAACCCAGTCGGAAAGATGAAATACCTCAAAGCGAGTTTTGCCCAGAGCTTCGGGCAAATCGCTCCATAATCCCCAGTGAAAATCAATATGGGGAAAATATGCCCGCAAAATTCTGCTGACTGTATTTAACTGCTTTGAACCGGAAAAATAAAAATGATACTGATCATATGGGTTAAGCTTGAGCAGGGCGCGCAGAAACTCTTCATTAGCCACCACCCGCCCCATGATATCACCACCTTCTATAAAAGGATGCAATGTCGCCCAAATTCTTTTGTTCGGCATATAAGTGAGGAATTTTAAATGTTTTAAGGCCCGGATAATTATCCGGGCCCTGGTTTACTATAGAATCTGGCTCAGGAACTGAATCAGACGCGGATGCTGGGGGTTTTCATAGAAGTGTTCCGGCGGTCCTTCTTCAAGAATCTCGCCTTTGTCCATAAACAGCACCCGGTCGGCCACCTCTCTGGCAAAGCCCATTTCGTGAGAAACCACAATCATGGTCATGCCCTCGCGGGCAAGATTTTCCATAACATTGAGCACTTCCCCGATCATTTCCGGGTCGAGAGCCGAGGTGGGTTCGTCAAACAGCATTACCTTGGGGTTCATCGCCAAGGCTCTGGCTATGGCCACCCGCTGCTGCTGACCGCCCGAAAGAGTACCCGGGTAAACATTAGCTTTTTCAGCGATATTTACTTTTTCCAGCAGGCTCATCCCTATCTCTTCAGCTTCATCCTTCTTCATAC
>JAFQMU010000051.1 GCA_017421085.1 Desulfovibrionaceae bacterium
GGCTTTTTCATATCAACAAAAAATAAAAGCGTATCCCTGTTTACCATATCAACACTTTTAATGGAGGAATTTCGAATGTTTTTCTTAAAAAAAACACCCTCGCAGCCTGCACAGGAAATGCCGAATGTACAGGAAAAAAATAAGGAAGTTATAGAACGCGAAGTCTTTGGTTACCGAAAGCTTGGCAAAGCGCACTTCCAGGGCCTGCTGAAGGAAGTATGTGCCCCGCTGGGTCTGAACATTATAGAAAATGAACTCCACTACCTAGTGAAAAAAATAAATTTTGTTGAACAGCGCTGTTATGGACGATTTGCATCCAATATACAGGATATTATTTTTTCATGTCTGCTGGCCAAGTCGTTGATGCACGAAAAAAAGCAAATAAATATTCTTGAAATAGGCACGCTTTTCGGCATCAGGTTGTGCGCCATGCATGTGTGCAACAGGTTTTTCTTTGATAATGTGAATTGTAAAGCAATTGACCCTTTGGATGGCTATTACGCCTCCGGTCCTGACAAGGGTACAGGTCTGCCTGTTTCGAGAAATGTCGTTTTGGAAAATTTTCGCGTTTCTGAAATTCATCCCTCCAATTACAAAATAATTCAGCGCTACAGCACAGACAAAACAGTTGAAGAAGAACTTGCCGGAGAAATGTACGACATCTGTATTATTGATGGCGACCATTCATATGACGGAGTAAAAAACGATTTTTATCTTGTTATAAACAGGGTAAACCGGGGGGGGTATATACTGTTTGATGATTACAACAATAAAACTGTATGGCCCGGCGTAACCAGATTTATTGAAGAAACAGACTTTGAAAAATATGGGCTGGAAAAGGCCGCCGCCTTTTCTAATACCATTGCATTCAAAAAAATTTCCTGAAGCATGCCTGAACTTCACCGCTAATAACGCCGGCCCCTTATATATTAAGGGGCCGCTACGGCATGCAAACATGCGCAGGTAAACACAGGAAGAACTTCAGATGCTTATGAATCAAACTCCCAACATCTGCTACCGCCCGGATGTGGACGGCCTGCGGGCTGTAGCCGTAATCGGCGTGCTTATTTTTCATGCCTTTCCCAACTGGCTGCCGGGCGGCTTTGTGGGGGTGGATATCTTCTTTGTTATTTCCGGGTTTCTGATTACCGGCATTCTGCTGCGCGAACAGGATAACGGCTCTTTCTCCTTCCGCAGATTCTACGCCCGGCGCATCCGACGCATCTTCCCCGCCCTCTTCTGCGTACTCAGCGCGGTTTTAATTTTCGGATGGTTCTGCCTGTTCAACTCTGAATATATGGCTCTGGGAAAGCATGTTTTCGGCGGCTCCGCCTTCATTGCCAACATCTTTTACTGGCAGGAAGCAGGATACTGGGATGTGAGCGGCAGTTTGAAGCCCCTGCTCCATCTCTGGAGCCTGGGGATTGAAGAGCAGTTTTACATCTTTTTCCCCCTGCTGCTCTGGCTGGCCTTTAAAAAGAAGCTGCGCCTGCTGACCTTTCTGCTTCTGCTCCTGCTTGCCTCATTTGCCCTGAACGTCAGTTTCTACAAGCGCGAACCGGTGCTGGATTTTTACGCCCCGTTTACCCGCTTCTGGGAACTGCTCTGCGGCGCAGTTCTGGCCTGCCTGTTTCACAGACACAAGTCTGCGCCCTGTCCCTGTCTTTTAAAAATCGATGCCCTGCTCAGCAAAGCTTTTTTGGAAAGCAGGATAGAAAATGACGGGCGCTGTCTGCGCAATCTGCTCTCAATTCTGGGCTTGGGCCTTATTCTGGGAGCGGCATTAAGCGCAATAACCAACAAAGACTTTCCCGGTTTCAGGGCATTGCTGCCCACAATGGGCGCTTTCTTTCTCATTGCCGCCGGCCCGCAGGCATTGATAAACCGTGTGCTGCTCTCCCACCCCTGGGTTGTGGGCATCGGACTGATATCCTACCCGCTCTATCTATGGCACTGGCCGCTGCTCTCCTACGCAACCATTCTTGACGGAGCGTTTACCGGAACATGGGAATGGCGCTTCATTCGCATGGGATGCCTGGCTGTTGCTTTTGTTCTCGCTGTACTGACTTATAAATTTGTGGAAAACCCCATCCGCTTCGGCAAAAAATGCCGCGGTCTGAAAACAGGCCTGCTGATTGTTCTGATGGCCGCATGCGGGGGGGGGGAGCGGCTGTCTGGCTCCAAGACGGAGTGCCGGGGCGGCTTGCAAAAATGGAAATAATTGAGAAACAATTTAAGATTTCAAGTTATCATGATGAGAATGGTGATCTCTATGCCCCTGAATTAAAGAAATTAGGGTCAGGATGCAGGTTCACAGATGCAGACGGGACACGAACGGTCGTAGTAATGGGTGACAGCCTTGGGTATTTTGCTTACCCCCAAATAGCCGCTACTAATGCTGCAAATAACATAAACACAGCCTTCTTCCTATACAATGCATATTGCTGGAACAAGAAGGAAATAATAAATGAAATCTACAATATTTTAATAAGTAAATCACAAATCAGTGATGTATTAATAATTTTACGAGGACTAGTATTCCTCACAGGTCATGATTTTGACTGGCAACAAGCCGTAAATCCTCATGCATTGTATGACAAGTATGAACCATTCCTTCAAAATATAATTAATAATTTGGTGCGCATGGGTAAAAAGGTATACATAGTTGGTGAGAATCCTGTTTTTCCGGTGTTTCCTCAAAATTTTGTTTCACGCCCGTTCAGCCTGAAAAAGAACAATGAGTTTCCCACCATGACCCTTGCCGAGGTTCGTGAGCACCAGAAACCATATCTGGAAATGCTGGGCAGACTGAAAAATGCTGTAATCATTGATTCATTGGAAGGGCTATGCCCGGATGGAATCTGCCGCATGTTCAACGAAGACGGACTCCCCCTCTATTACGATGAGAACCACCTGTCATATGATTTGGGCGGCCGCCTGCTGGTTGATAATGTGCTTTCGCCTTATCTGGATGAAATCGCAAACCGGCCTTAAGAGAGTATTTTAACAGATTCAGCCGGGGAGGACACAAGGCATATTTTTAACCTTGAACTATTCCGCCGCTTCAAAGAAAGCGGCAAAAAAGCGGTCTCAATTGAAAAATATATAATCCATATGGAGAAATTTATGTCTGCGGACAATCCCATTCCCTCAAAAGGGATGGCCCTGCGCCACAATCTTATCTGGCTGGATCTGGTGCGGGTTTTGTCAATTTTGCTGGTGATAAACGCACATTTTTGCAGTGTCGGCGGGTTTGCATCTAAGATACCGAATGCTGTGGGAGAAGGCGCGCCCCTGCCTCTGCTGGATGGCTTAAACCTCTGGTATTGTCATCTCGACTGGTATTTAATCCGCTTTTTCTCAACCCAGAGCGGCATTCTGGGAGTGGCCCTGTTTTTTATGGTCACAGGTTATCTGATGCCGGTGATGATGGAAAGGTACAGCCGGACAGACTTTCTGATAAACAGACTTTTTCGCATTTTTCCCCTGCTTCCGGCCTCTACCCTGAGCATTGGCTTATTTCTTTTTTTTACCCAGGGCATCACCTTCA